>NZ_JALNUM010000163.1:0-10997 GCF_026540795.1 Methylobacterium sp. GC_Met_2 | reverse complement strand
GCCGCGGCCGGGCCGCGGCGCGCGCCGGTCGTCGCGACGGTCCAGGAGGCCGTAGCCCTCCCCATCGAGTAGCACCAACCGGCCTGCGTGACTCCGCAACGGGCATCTGCCCACACAAGGATCATGCTCAAGCCTTGACCATCGGGGCGTTCCGCAACACATAGGCGCCACGCCAGCAGCGTGGTTGGGCCGGCACGGCTCATCCCCTCGCCCGGTCGCAGCGGCCGGACACAGGCGGCGCAACACAGATTTTTGGGCAGGATACGCGGGTCTTCGCGCGCAGTTGTTGGGCAGGTCCTGTCCGAAACGTCGTGCGCGACCGATCTCGAAGCGGCAGACATGCAGGGCACGGTCTCTGCTTTCAGGCTAGCAGGAAAGCGGATTGCGCCATGACCGGCGTGGTAGAACAGGAATCGCTCTTTCTCACGGACCTCGGGCGCCGCGTCAGGCACGCGCGCACCGTGCGCGGGCTGTCGCGCAAGGTTCTGTCGCAGACCTCGGGCCTCTCCGAGCGCTACATTGCGCAGCTGGAGGGCGGCCAGGGCAATGTGTCGATCATCCTGCTGCGGCGGGTCGCCAACGCCATGGGCGTGCGGCTCGACGATCTGATCACGGGCAATGACGCGCAGCCCGACTGGCCGCTGATCCGCGACCTCCTCGGCCAAGCGAGCCCGGCGCAGGTCGCCGCCGCCAAGCAGGCGCTCTCCGGCGGCACCCGGCCCGAGGCAGGCGATCGACCGCGCGTCGCCCTGATCGGCCTGCGCGGCGCCGGCAAGTCGACGCTGGGCAAGCTCGCGGCCGAGCGGCTGGGCTGGACCTTCGTAGAGCTGAACGCCGAGATCGAGCGAGAGAACGCCCTCTCGGTTCAGGAAATCTTCGCGATCTACGGCCAGGAGGGCTACCGGCGGCTGGAGCAGCAGGCCCTGCGCCGCCTCACCGAGCATCCCGGGCCGCTGATCCTGGCGACCAGCGGCGGCATCGTGGCCGAGCCCCTGACCTACGACCTGCTGCTCCAGGCGTTCTACACGGTCTGGCTGCGTGCCCGGCCGGAGGAGCACATGAGCCGCGTGCGTGAGCAGGGCCACCTCGCCACGACGGGCGACCACGCTTCGGCGATGCAGGAGCTGCGCGCCGTGCTGGCGAGCCGGGAGCCGCTCTACGCCCGGGCGCCCGCCACCGTGGACACCTCCAACATCCCGGTCCAGACGATGCTCGACCGGTTGACCTCGGCCATCGAGGCGCGATTCGGGCAGATGGTCTCGCCGGTCGGCTGACCGGGTGACAGCCATGCCGGCGACGCAGTCTCCGGGTTGGCCCGGCCCTTGATCGCCGCGCTGCGGCGCACCACGCTAGGGCATGTCATCGAAGGTCCTGGTTCCAGAAGGGCGAGACCTTTTGCGGGTACAGGGCAGTCTCTCATGTCGGGGTACCGCCCCGACATCCCGCCGAAGGGATGATCCCTTTGGAAGCCCGCGATCGGAGATCGGACGGTGAACCGCCGCCCCGGAACCCGCTCTTACTCGGAGGCTCGGACATGAGCGCCAGTCCTGTCCGCAACGCGGAGCCCCGCGATCTCGCGGTCGTCGATCCCGTCTGGTCGCGCCTGCGCGCCGAGGCCGAAGACTTGTTGCACACCGAGCCGCAGCTCGCCTCCTTCATCGTGGCGACCGTTCTGAACCACATTAGCCTCGAAGGGGCGGTCTCGCACCGGGTCGCGGCGCGCCTCGGGCACCCATCGCTGCCGGCCGAGCTGATCGCCCACGCGTTCCACGAGGCGATCGCGGCCGACCCCGACATCGGGCAGGCGTTCCGGGCGGATATCGGCGCGGTGATCGACCGCGATCCCGCGACGCTCCGGGCCCTCGAGCCGGTCCTCTACTTCAAGGGGTTTCACGCTCTCCAGGCCTACCGCCTTGCCCATCACGTCTGGAACCGCGGCCGGCGCGACCTCGCCCTCTACCTCCAGAGCCGCATCTCGGAGGTGTTCCAGTGCGACATCCACCCGGCGGCGCGAATCGGGCGGGGCGTCTTCCTCGACCACGCGACCGGGCTCGTGGTCGGCTCGACCGCGGTGATCGAGGATGACGTCTCGATCCTGCACGCCGTGACGCTGGGCGGCACCGGCAAGCAGCGGGGCGACCGGCATCCCAAGATCCGCCGCGGCGTGATGATCGGCGCGGGTGCCAAGATCCTCGGCAACATCGAGGTCGGGGCCTGCGCCCGGGTCGCGGCGGGCTCGGTCGTGCTCCGGCCGGTGCCGCCCAACACCACAGTCGTCGGCGTGCCCGCCCGCGTCGTCGGCACCGCAGGCTGCGACGATCCGGCCCGGGCGATGGACCAGCTCGTCGCGCTGGACCAGTTCATCCACCTGGGCGACGGGATCTGATCGCCGTCTACGCGCTTGCCGCTCCGCCGCCGGCGTGGCAAGCCCAGCCCCATCCGCCGACCCGCGGCGCCAGCCGCCGCAAGGGAGACCCAACAGCGTGACCAAAGCCGAGACCGCGAAGCTCCAGGACTACCTGCGCCGCAAGTTCGCCAACAACAATATCCGCCTGACGGCGATGAAGACCGGCGATTCCGCCGAGGTGTTCATCGGCGAGGAGTCGATCGGCGTGATCGCCGACGACAAGGAGGACGGCGACGATTCCTTCGTGTTCCGGATGGCGATCCTGGATATCGATCTTGAGGAAGAAGCCTGAACCACCGGGCGAATCGGTTCCGCGAATTTCGACCTGTGCATGGGTTAAGGCTAACCGGCGGTATTGCTTAACGCCTAGTAAATGACGTGGCTAAACTGCGCGCAACCTGTACAGGAGCGCGAATAATGGTCGTCACGTCTGCCGCTCTCGACTCGATCCGGACGCTGTGCATCGGCCTCGCGCTCTCAGGGCTGATCGCCAGCGCCTTCGAGTTGTTCGCCGCGCGGCGGGCGAGCTTCAGCCTGCTGCAACGTGGCGGCCTGCGCGCGGTGGCCGTTCTGCCGATGCTCGCCTTCTCGGCGCCCTACATCATTCTGCGCAACACCCTGCGCGGCCGGCGGATCGAGGGCCGGCCGATGCCGTTCGTGATGCTCGCCACGATCATCGCCTGCGGCTGGAGCCTGCTCTCGGGCCGGGTCGCCCTCGACCTCGCGGCGATGCTGGTCGGCGCCTGAACCGCCCTCTCGAAGCCGTGCCCGATCGCGTCGCACACGGTATACGACAGCGACGCCACCATCGCGGAATGAGGTGCGGGTCCCCTCTCCCGTGCGGGAGAGGTCGCCTTTCGCAGAAAGCCGGGTGAGGGACATGCGGCTTCCGGAAGAGACGCACCCTGTCGGCGCCTTGAAGGTGCGCTCGATCCTGAACCTTCTCGACCCTCACCCCAACCCTCTCCCGCACGGGAGAGGGGGCAGGTCGCGCTCGCCACCCGTGTTGGCAGACGCGCGTCGTGTGCCGTGCGCGTCGCAATCGAGCGCGGCTCTAAGCTGTTGCTTCGACGCGCTCTCCGACGCCGAACCGGTGTCCACTTCGGCGGAGAGCGCTCTAGGGCTCGGCGGTCGCCACCTGGGCGGCGCCGTCCTTCCCCTCCAGCGAGACCCAGGCTGGGCTATCCTGTCCGGCGCGCTTGATGAAACTGTAGCCGGTACGCCGCCAGGGACGGATCGCGTCGGTCTTGTTGTCGAGAATGAAGTCGCCGCGGTCGGTCCGCACCGTCAGCACCGCGTGGCCCTCGTTGATCTCGTCGATCACCACGGTCATCAGCAGGGCACGCCGGGGCAGGCCGCGTTCCACCAGCATCCGCCGCTTCAGGAGCTGGTAATCCTCGCAATCGCCCGATCCGTCATCGGGGAAGTCCCAGCGGTCGACGACGCCCCAATGCGCTTGGTCGGTGATCGGCCGGATCCGCGCGTTGACCCGGCGATTCACGCTCAGGAGCGTCCGCCAGACCGCCACCGTCAACGGCACGACGTGAGGCTCGGCGGGATCGAGGGTGCATTCCTCGGGCATCCGCGCACAGAAATCGATCCATCCCGCGATGGCCCGCACGGCGCCGTTCGATTCCTCGACGGAGGCCTCGCCGGGCAGCACGAGGCGCGCATGGGCACGGGTGGTCGCGCCGCTTAGCGTCAGAATCGCTCCGATCAGGGCGAAACTCGCGATTTGCCGCCCCCGGCGCGCCGCACCGGTCCAGCCCCGCCAACGCAGGGGTGCGAACGTCTGACACGTGAATCCGCCATCCGCGTGCCGCATGGTCAAAACCCCGCCGCCCGATGATGACGGAAAGGTGACACGACATTCTGCGATGCACAATGGCTTCGTGGGAGGGAAGCAACAATCGTGTGGGGGATTGGTTCCGCGGATCGACGATTTAATTGCCGCCGAACTTGGCATCGTCGCATGCGCTGCGCGAATACCCGTTCCGCGAGGCTTCGGAAGCGCTTGATTCGCGTGCGCTTTGCCGGCTTGTCAAAGGATGCCCACGCCAGAGATTCGCGGCGGGTTCCCCAACGTGCAAGACCTCGGCCAGTTCATCGAACTTGGGCCGCAGCTCAGACAAGGACACCGTGATGCAGCCCGCCATCCAGCAGGTGATCAGAGCGCTCGCCGAGGATGGCCGGGCAGGCGCGATCCAGATCGCCGAGCACGCGGTCAGTGCTTATCTCGCCGACGCGCCGAGCGAAGGCGACCGGGTCCTGTCGCGGGACATCCTGATCCGTGACCTTGCGAGCCTTCGGGGCATCGCGCCCCATCTCGCCGGCTTCATCGGCCGGGTCGAAGTTTATGTCGCGGGCCTCGCCCAGCCCTCGCTGAGCCGCGCCGCCTGAGGCGCCGTCCGCTTCCCGTCGTGTCGCCCGCGGGCGCGCGTCGGGAACGGCCTTCCAAGCCGCTCCCCTCATCCTGAGCTGCCGGAGCGTCGCGGAGGCCTCTAAGAAGCCCTCCTTCGAGGCCCGCAGACGCGGTCACCTCAGGATCAGGCAGTTGGATGGGATCGCCCGCTCCGCTTGCGTCTGACGCTGCTCACCCTTTGCATCGGCGCGCACCCTCGCGCCGGGCCGGCCTCCCCTCGGTGGAAAGGCCTAGCGGTTCGCGGTCGTGACCGGAGAGGTGACGCCGCCGAGCGACACCCAGGCGACTGCGTCCTGGCTCTCGCGTTTGATGAACACGTAGCCGGTCTTGTGCCAGGGCAGGATCGCGTTGGTCTTGTTGTCGAGCACCAGATCGCCCCGGTCGGTGATCAGGGTCAGCACGGCGTGGCCCTCGCCCTTCTCGTCGATCACCACGGTCATGCGCATCGCCCGGCGCGGCAGCCCGGCCCCGGCCAGGAGGTGGCGCTTGAGCAGCTGGAAGTCCTCGCAGTCGCCGATACCGTCCTCGGCCAGGTCCCAGCGGTCGGCCACGTGCAGGTGGTCCTGATCGGTCATCGGCTCCACCGCCTTGTTGACCCGGCGGTTGACCGACACGATCGTCGCCCAGGTGGCGGGCGTGAGGCTGATGCGGGCCGGCTCGGTCCGGTCGACCGCACACTCGGACACGTAGCCCTGGCAGAACGTCACCCAGGCCGCGATCGGCTTCGCATCACCCTGCACCCGGGCGCCGACCTCGGCCGGCAGGCTCGCCAGCGTCTGCGCCTCGGCGGCGACGCCGCCCATACCGAGAGCTGCCACGGCCAGGCCGAACACCGCGTTGCGGAGGCGGGAGACCCCACGCGATGCAGAGCCGGACACCAGCCCCTGCACCTTGGAAACCGCGAACCGCATCGCCGTCACTCAACCGTTAAGCTCTCGTTAACGAAAGCTCTCACGCCGGCGGCCCGGCGGCAATCCGCCGATTAACAAAAGGTTAATGCTGTGCGCAACGCGGATAAGGTTTTCCGTCCGTGCAGGCCTTGGAGCGCTCTCCGCCGAAGAGGGCACCGGTTCGGCGCAGGACAGCGCGTCACAACAAGATCTTAGCGCCACGCACGATTGCAACGCGATCGGGCACGACTCCCAGTGCGCCTGGGCGGCAGCGCGAAATCGTGATGGCGCGGCGGCGCGTCCGACCCGCTCGGGCGCCGTTATGTCCTCAACGCACCCGCGCGACGCCGCGTGTGGGCGGAAGGAGGAACGTCCATGCGGTGCGCAGCGAATGGATTCGTCGGGGTCATTCTGGTCGGAGTTGCTGCAGGGTCCCTTGGGACGATCCCCGCCCGCGCGGCGCCCCCCGCCGCGCAGCCCGCTGCCCCGTCCGGTTCAGCGGACCTGAAGAGCGAAGGTCCGACCCAGCCCGCCAAGGTCCAGGACGGCCAGTACACCGATAAGAACGGCGACCCGACCTACCACATCGCCGACGACGGCAAGAAGGTCGATTGGTACACGATGTCCGGCTACCTCCGGTACAACGCCAACTGCATCGTGTGCCACGGTCCGGACGGCATGGGCTCGACCTACGCGCCGTCCCTGGTCGATGCCCTCAAGGGCATGGACTACGCGCATTTCGCCGGCATCATCGTCGGCGGCAAGAAGGACGTGAACGCCTCGCAGGAACTGGTCATGCCGGCCTTCGGGGATAACCGGAACGTCATGTGCTACATGCCGGACATCTACACCTACCTGCGTGCCCGCGCGGACGGGGCGCTCGGCCGCAACCGCCCCCCGGAGCATGAGCCGAAGCCCGCCGCCTTCGAGAAGGCCGAGGACGCCTGCATGAAGTAGGGTCCGGCCGACCCCGTATTGGACGGCAGAACGCCCCCGTTGCGCGGATCGATTGCGCACGACATACTCACGCCGTGACACTGAAGAGCGGCAGCAAGCCCGCCGAGGGGGTCCGCCGGGGGTGAAACGTGGCTCAGGGATCAGGTGCGCGCCGCCATCTGTGCGGCATCTGGACGGCCTGGACGGAGGCGGCCTCGGCCGCCGACGCTGTCGCCGGCGTGGCCCTGGCGATCCAGGAGGCCTGCCTGTCGCAGATCGTGGCGTTCTTTTCGGCCGACTACGATGCTGAATCCCTGGCGCGCGAACTGGAGCTGCGGTTCCCTGGCGTGCCGGTCTCCGGCTGTTCGATGTCCGGCGGTATCGCGCCGGCGGGCGGCCTCGACCGCGGGCTCGTGGTCATCGCATTCCCCGCGGAGCGCTTCCGCATCGTCTCGACGGTCCTCGACGCCATCGACCGTCTCGACGTGGAGCGGACCGCGTCGGCGGTACGGGCCCTGCGCCGGACCCTCGATCCGCTCGATCCCTGCCGCGAGGGCGACCCGGCGACGTCCGGGCGGCGCTTCGCCCTGTCGCTGATCGACGGGCTGACCAACGCCGAGGAGACCGTCGTCTCGGCCATCGCCTGGGCGCTCGACGGCATCCCGATCGTCGGCGGCTCGGCCGGCGACGATCTGCGCTTCCGCGACGCGGTGCTGCTCCATGGCGGCCGGATCCACCGCAAGGCGGCGGTCCTGGTGCTGGTCGAGACCGAGTTTGCCGTCGAGATCTTCAAGAGCGACAATTTCGAGCCGACCCAGACCAAATTCGTCGTCACCGCCTCGGACGGCGAGCGGCGCGAGGTCCAGGAACTGAACGCCGAGCCGGCGGCCCGGGAATACGCCATGGCGATCGGCCTCGACCCCGAGGGTCTGTCACCGATGAGCTTTGCGGCCTATCCGCTCGCCGTGAAGGTCGGCGGCGAGTATTTCTGCCGCTCGATCCGGCGGATGAACGCGGATGGCTCGCTCAGCTTCTTCTGCGCAATCGACGAGGGCGTGGTGCTGACGCTCGCCCAGCCGCGCGACATCGTCGCCTCGACCCAGGCCGAGCTGGCCCGCCTCGACGCGCAGCTCGGCGGCGTCGACCTGATCATCGGCTTCGAATGCGTGCTGCGCCGCCTCGATGCCGAGAGCCGGCAGGTGCGCCACGGCATCACCGATCTCTACCGCCGCTACAACGTCGTCGGCTTCGAGACCTTCGGCGAGCAGTACCGGGCGATGCACCTGAACCAGACCTTCACGGGCATCGCCATCGGCAAGTCTCTGGCTGCGCCGGATCGGAGTCCGGTCGCGTCGTGACCGTGCATCCGAACGGGCTCGAAACCGACGCCTCCCTGCATCGGCGGATCGAGAAGCTCGAACGCATCAACGCCGCGCTGATGTCCCATGTCGAGCGCTCCATGGACCAGCGGGGCAGCGCCTATTCGCTGTTCCAGACCGCGATCATGCTGGAGGGGCGGGTCCGCACCCGCACCGAGGAGCTGACGGGGCTGATGCACCGCCTGGAGCGCTCCAACGAAGCGCTGGCCGCCGCCAAGGAGGAGGCCGAGACCGCCAACCGCTCCAAGACCCGGTTCCTGGCCGCTGCGAGCCACGACCTGCTCCAGCCCGTGAACGCCGCCCGCCTGTCGATCTCCGCGATGGCCGATCTCGACGTGCCGCCGGAAGCCTGCGCCATCGCCAGCCAGGTCGAGCGGGGCCTGCAGACCATCGAGGATCTGATCAAGACGCTCTTGGACATCTCCAAGCTCGATGCCGGCATCGTCCGGCCGCAGCTGCAACCGGTCTTCCTGCCCGATCTGCTGGCCGAACTCACCGCGAGCTTCAAGCCGTTTGCCGAGCGCAAGGGCCTGCGGCTCGCATTGCGCTGCCCGGACCTGACAATCATCAGCGACGCGGTGCTGCTCCAGCGCATCCTTCAGAACCTCGTCTCGAACGCCGTTCGCTACACCGATGCGGGCGGCATCGTACTGGCTGCCCGGCGGCGTGCCGGCGGGGTCCGGGTCGAGGTCACCGATACCGGCTGCGGCATCGCCGCGGAGGAATGCGGCCTCGTGTTCGACGAGTTCTTCCGCGGCGGGGCCCGGTCGAACGGCGGCGAGGAGCCGGGCCTAGGCCTCGGCCTGTCGATCGTCCGCCGCATGGCGCAGGCGCTGGATCATCCCCTGAGCCTCGCCTCCCGGCCCGGCAACGGCACGCGGGTGAGCCTGGCCCTGCCGCTCAGCGCGGTCCCGGCTGCCATCGCGACGCCCGCGCCGGTGGCGACCCGGCTGTCGGGGGCTCATGTCCTGGTCGTGGAGAACGACGCCTCCACGGCCGACGCCCTCGCGCGCCTCCTGCAGAACTGGGACGCGCGGGTCTCGACCTTTCGCGATCTCGCCGGTGTCCGCGCCGCCATGGCGGCGGGGGCCGCGCGGCCGGATATCCTGGTGCTCGACTATCATCTGGACGACGGCGCCTGCGGCCTCGACGTCGCCGCCTACCTGCGCGGGCGCCGCCTCGATCCGCTCCCCGCGATCGTGACCACCGCCGACCATAC
The DNA here is from genome assembly GCF_026540795.1 of Methylobacterium sp. GC_Met_2. Lineage (NCBI taxonomy): Bacteria > Pseudomonadati > Pseudomonadota > Alphaproteobacteria > Hyphomicrobiales > Methylobacteriaceae > Methylobacterium > Methylobacterium sp. GC_Met_2. The sequence continues at coordinate 1,744 of NZ_JALNUM010000163.1, read as the reverse complement.
GGCGGAGGTGGAGACGCGGGTGGCGGCGGCCGGCGCCGAGCTGGTGCGCAAGCCGATCAAGCCGGCGCAGCTGCGCGCGCTGCTGACCTACATGCTGGCGTGAGCGGCATTGCCAACAAACCCGTCCGCGCCGTGACATAGGACACACCGCGCCCCTCGACGGGCCGCAGTACCTGCGCGACAGGGAGCGGCCTCCGCGGCGCCCCGCCCGGATTTTCCCAGCCATCGACGTCGCGGATTGTCCCGACGCCGCAGGAGCGCGCGCGATCATGGCGCAGGTCCCGCCCGGTTCAGGCGCCGACGCGAAAGGCAGCCCGCAGGACGGCCTGCCGCCCCGCGAGCGGGTCCTCGCCATGGCGGCGGTCGGACTCGCCATGACCATGGCGGTCCTCGACGGCGCCATCGTCAACGTGGCGCTGCCGATCATGGCCAAGGATCTCGCGGTCAAGCCCGCCGACGCGATCTTCATCGTCAACGCCTATCAGATCGCGGTGACCGCGAGCCTCCTGCCGTTTGCCGCGCTCGGCGATATCTTCGGCTTCCGCCGGGTCTACTTGCCCGGGCTCGCGGTGTTCGTGGCCGCCTCGCTGGCCTGCGCGGTCGCACCGAGCCTGCCCCTGCTGATCGCGGCGCGCATCGTCCAGGGGCTCGGCGCGGCGGCGATCATGAGCGTCAATATCGGCTTCGTGCGCTTCATCTACCCGCACCGGATGATCGGCCAGGGGGTCGCCAACGTGGCGCTGGTGGTGGCGGTGGCCTCGGCCGCCGGCCCGACCGTGGCGGCCGCGATCCTGTCGGTGGCGACGTGGCCGTGGCTGTTCCTCGTCAACATCCCGGTGGGCCTCCTGGCGCTAGCGGTGGCCACGCGCACCCTGCCGGTGACGCCGGCGAGCGGGCGGCCCTTCGACGGCATCAGCGCCGTCCTCAACGCCCTGACCTTCGGCCTGCTGATCATCGGCATCGACGGGCTGGGCGATCCCGGGGCGCAGGGCGTGGCTTGCGCCGAGCTGATCGGCGCCCTGGTGATCGGGACGATCTTCGTGCGGCGCCAGATCCGCCTGCCGGCGCCGCTGCTGCCGGTGGACCTCCTGCGGATCCCCGCCTTCGCGCTGTCGATGGCGACTTCCATCGCCTCGTTCTGCGCACAGATGGTGTCCTACGTGGCCTTGCCCTTCTACTTTCAGGACGTGCTGCACCTCTCCAGCACGCAGACCGGCTTTTTGCTCACCCCGTGGCCGATCGCAGTCGCCGCGATGGCGCCGATATCCGGGCGCCTCGCCGACCGCTATCCGCCCGGCATCCTCGGCGGGATCGGGCTGGCCATGCTGACGACCGGCCTCGTCTGCATGACGCTCCTGCCCGAAGCGCCCGCCACCCTGGATATCGTCTGGCGCCTGACCCTGTGCGGCCTTGGCTTCGGACTCTTCCAGTCGCCCAACAACAAGGTCATCGTCACCTCCGCGCCGCGCGACCGGGCCGGGGGCGCCAGCGGGATGCAATCGACGGCACGGCTCACCGGCCAGTCGCTGGGTGCGGCCCTCGTGGCGGTGATCTTCGGCCTCACCCATGGGCTCGGGCCTGAGCGGGCCGTCACGCTGTCGCTGTCCTGTGCGGCGGCGCTTGCCGTGATCGGCGGCTGCGCGAGCGTCCTTCGGCGGAGTCGGGCCGGCTAGAGCGCTCTCCGCAGAAGTGGACACCGCTTCGGGCCAAGAGAGCGCGCCACAACAAGGACTTGGAGCCGTAT
>NZ_JALNUM010000162.1:0-11107 GCF_026540795.1 Methylobacterium sp. GC_Met_2 | reverse complement strand
CAGACCCGGCCCTCGCCCGGGGCCAGCGGCTGGTCCGGAGCCCCCGCGGCCCCGCGCATCTGCAGGGCCGAGCGGTTCGGGCCGAGCCCCGGATCGCCCGCGCTGAACCAGGCCGCGCCGCCGCCCTGTCCGCGCAGGTGCCGGTCGATCGTGTCTGTCACCAGCCGGCGCGCGGCGAGATCGGCCATCACGGCGTCGCCGTAGGCCTGGCCCGACAGGCTCGCCAGCCCCCCCGGCAGGGTGGCCGGCCCGGCGGCGTAGAGCGCGTCGAACACCCGCGCCCGGTCCGCGTCCGGCCGCGTGCCGGCGGCCGGGCGGGCGCTGTCGAGGGCCGCGCCCACGGCGCGCGCGTTGCCGGTCTGGGCGAGCCCGAGCCCGGTGAGGTCGCCGTAGGCGGCCGGCGTGACCACGAGGTCGAGGCCGGTGGTGCGGTAGAGCGCGTCGAAGCGCGTGCCGGCCTGCAGCCCGACCGCCGGCTGGGCCAGCCCGGTGAACGCGCCGCTGAGCCCGGCTTGGGCGGTCAGCACGCCGAAGCGCTGGCCGAGCGCCGGGGTGAAGCTGTTGGTGGCGTTGCCGGTGATGCCGCGCAGCACCGGCGCCAGGGTGCCGTTGGCCGCGACCGCGCCGCTGGGCCCGAGCGCCAGCAGGCGGGCGTAGCGGCCCGCGCCGGTGCCGGTGCCGAGCCCGTCGATGTCGAGGCCGAGCAGGCTGCCGGACGCGAAGGCGACCGGGCCGAGCACGGTGAGCGTGCCGGGGGAGTTGCCCGGCCGCAGGGCGCCCGCCACCGTGACCGGGGCCGCGATCGTGCCGATGCCGCGCAGGGTGCCGGCGGAGGCGACCGTGACCGGCGCGGCCCAGAACCCGTCGAGCGAGAGCGTGCCGGCCTGGATCGTGGTCGGGCCCGAGAAGCGGCCGGTGCCGGTGAGCTTGAGCGTGCCGGATCCGGCCTTGGTCAGGCTGGTCGGAACGGTGCTCTCCAGGATGGCACCGGCATAGGTGGTGCTGGCCGATCCGGTGACGGTGAGTGCGCCGTTGCCGATCACCCCGGACGCCGGCCCCGCGAGGCTGGCGAGCGTCAGGGCGGTGCCGTTCAGGTCGAGCGGTCCGGCATTGGTCAGGCTGGTCAGCCCGGCGAGCGGGCCGGTGACGAGGAGCGATCCGGTGTTGGTCAGCGCGCCGTTGAGCTGGCCGGACAGGTGGGCGGTGCCGGTGTTGGTGAGGTCGGTGGTGAGGATGCCGTCGCTGGCGACGAGCCCGGCATTGCTCAGGCCGGCCGGCGCCGTGAGGCTGGCGGTCTGCGCGACCGCGACGGTGCCGGTATTGGTGAGCGGCCCGGCGAGGCTGTAGGCGCCGCTGCCGGTGACCGCCAGCGTCGCGCCGGCGGCGTTGGCGAAGGTGCCGTCGCTGGCGACCGCGCCGGTGACCGCGAGGGTGCCGGCGGCGTTGCGGATGGCGCCGTCGATCCGGCCGGCACTGGCCAGCACGGTGCCGGAGTTGGTCAACCCGCCCGCGATCGTGCCGCTGGTCGTCAGGGTGCCGGTGTTCGACACGCCGCCCGCGATCGCGCCGCTGTTCTGGGTCCAGCCGGCGTTGGCGAGGCCGCCAGCGATCGTGCCGCTCGTCGCCAGGGTGCCGCCGTTCGACACCCCACCCGCGATCGTGCCGCTGTTGACCAGGCTGCCGGTGTTGCCCGCGCCGCCCGTGACGGTGCCGCTGTTGATCGCTTGACCGGAATTGGCGAGGCTGCCGACGAGGGTTCCGCTGCTCATGAGCGTGCCGGTGTTGGCGACCACGCCTGCGATTGTACCGTTGCTCGTCAGACTGCCGGTGTTGGTCGTGTTGCCGGTGATCGTGCCGTTGTTCTGGACCGTGCCGGTATTGGTCACGCCGCCTGCGAGTGCGCCGCTGTTGAACGCGATGCCGGCATTGGTCAGGCCTCCGGAGATCGACCCGCTGGTCGCAAGTGTGCCGGTGTTCAACACGCCGGCCGCAAGCGTGCCGCTATTGATCAGTCTGCCGGTGTTGCTCGCGCCGCCGGTGATGGTGCCGCCGTTCCAGGTTAGCCCGGCGTTGGCGACAGTACCCAGGACGGTGCCGGTGTTGCTTAGGATTCCGGAGCTGATTACGGTTCCAGAGATCGTTCCGCTCGTCGTCAGGATCCCACTGTTGACGATATCGCCCGCTATGGTCCCGGTGTTGGACGCAAGACCGGCATTCGCGAGGCCGCCTGCGATCGTGCCGTTACTCGTCACCGTCCCGGCGTTGACCACACCACCCAGGATCGTGCCGCCATTGATCAGTGTGCCGACGTTTCCCATTCCGCCGGAGACGAGGCCGGCATTGGTGAAATTTGCGCTGCCATTGACAAAGACGGGGGAGATGAGCCGGCCGGACGCCGTTAGAGTCAGCGCACCGTCCAAGACGACTGTACGACCCGTGAAGGTGTTGTCCGCCGACAGGATCGCCGCGCCGGCACCGGTCTTCACGAGCGAGCCCGCCCGGGCGCCGTCGGCGATCACACCTGCGAAGGCAGAGGTTCCGCCATCGATACTCAGGGCTCCTGCGCCGTCGAGGGTGATCGGGCGCGCGGTGGAAAAGCCGTCGGCCAGGACCCGCAGCGTGCCGCCGCCAAGACTGAGCCCGGTGCCGGCCAGCCCCAAGTTGGCGTCGTGCGATACGGCGAGGGTGCCACCGGTCACTGCGGTGCCACCGGCATAGCTGTTGGTGCCGACGAGCTCGAGGGTGCCGAGCCCGGTCTTGATCAGACCGCCGGGTCCGGAGATGTCGTTGGCGAAGCGCCCATCATAGGCTTTACCTTTGTCGGTGGTGTCGACCGTCCATGTCGAGGTGAACTGGCCGGGGCCGTCGATCGCCTTACCCAGGTTCAGTAGACCCCAGCCGTAGGTGGCGTTCGGGCTGTCGGCTGGCCCGTCGCCGAGATGGGTGGCGGTGGTGAACATCGTCTCGGCGATCTGGGGGGCTGTCAGGAACGGGAACGCCTGCATCAGCACCGCGGCCGCACCGGATACGTGCGGCGTCGCCATCGACGTCCCGCTCATGTAACGATAAGGTTGGCCCATGTCGGTCGGCGTGGTCGACAGAATGTCGACCCCCGGCGCGGCGATGCACCAGGGGGCCGTGACGCCGCACCGATTGCTGAACGAAGCGATCTTGTTGTCACGGTCGGTCGCCACGACCGCCACGATCGAGCCGGCGACTCCGGAGAAATCGATCTGGCTCTGATCAATCGGATGGCCGAGTGGGTCGCCGTTGAACCGGTAAATGTCGTACAACTGATAGACGCCGCTGCTGGCGTTGCTCGGTTTGATGTACGGAAGTAATGCTGCGCTGGTTGGATTTTTAGAAATAATCGGTTGAATTTCGTAATTATTCATAGCGGCAAATACGAAAAGCGTACCCATGTCAACGGATTGCTTTATAGCATTGTATTCAGATAATATATATTCATACGAAAGAATCTGTTGCTGCAGTATATTGGTGCTCGATCGCGAGTAGTCTTCTCCGTAACTGCCGCTGTAGACACGCGCTCCCCGCTGCGCCGCGTACGCGAGAGCGCCTGCATAGTCGACCCTGAAGTCTGCGACACGTCCTCCTTGCGTCACGCCATACGACGGTATCCCGTAAAGGCTCAGAATCGTACTGTCGTAGGCGATGCCCATAGTGCCTGTGCCGTCCCGGGCCGCAGCAATCGTTCCCGACACGTGCGTGCCGTGGCCCTGCTCATCCCTGATGAGAGCGGGATAAAATGTCCGATCGGACGCGTAGAAGAAGTTTCGGGAGGCGGGCGAGATCCGGCCGGCGAATTCTGGATGATTCCGGTCTATTCCGGTGTCGTAGACCGCGACCGTGACGCCAAGTCCGGTGAAGCCGCGCGCGTAGGCAGTGGCGGCGTTGATCTGCGCGAGTCCCCAGTTGGCGCGATATTCTGGCGTATCGAAATCCACCGCGCTCGGGGATGAGTTTGTCTGGGCACCTTGCGCGGGTGCAGATGTCGACGCGGCCACCATGACGGCGAGTGAGCAGCCAACCAGCAAGCTCTCTCGCGTGTGCACGCGCCGGTGCAGGGAGGCGATCAGCCTCCAGATCGCTGATCCAATCTCGCCGCGACCGGATATCCTATGGGAGCCGTGCTCGATTCCCGTGCGATGGAGCGTGCGTCCAAGCGAGGGGTCCGATGCGCGCGCCTGGGCTGAATGCGCATCTACTCCAGCCGAGGGCATCCTGGTCACTGGTCTCATCGCGTAGTTCTGCCATCGAACGAGTGTTCTAGGAATGTAATCAGGTCGGCGGCCGGCAATGAGACCGGGGCGTCCGAGAACGTCGCTTGCACGCGGCAGCAGCTCCGCTTCGATCAGCACAGCGGCCGTTGCTTCCGTCCGGATCGGTGTCCTGTGCGGCCTGTAACCCCCGCGGACGTCAGGCATGGCCGTCGCGCCTCGGAATTGGGCGTTCCGTCAGCGTCTGAAGTTCATCGGAATGGTAAGCACGATGGCTCGCCCCCCCGGCGGCGGCGGGTACGGTGCTGCGCGGGACATGACCGCCACCGCCTCCGCGTCCAGGGCGGCGTTGCCGGAGGACGCGACGAGCCGCGCGTTGCTGGCACCGCCGCCCGCCGTGAAGGTCACGCTCACCAGGGCGACGCCGGCGGTGCCGTGCGCTTCCGACGGAAAGCGCTTGCTCCGCACGATGCGGCTGCGCACCGCGCTCTGCCAGGCTGCCCGGGCGTCCGCGCTGCTCGTGTCGCCGGCCGTGGGCGCGGCGGTCCGGTCGGCGGTCTGCTGAGTTGAGCGCGGGCCGCCGCCGTTGCGCGCGGCGACCGCCCGCTCCTCACGCGGCTTCTTCGGCTTCTTGACCGGTTCCACCATCTTGTGCGGCTTGGTTTGCGGAGCTCGCGTCTCGGGCTTCCTGGCCTCCGCCTTCTTGACCTCGGGTTTGGGCTGCGCCGGTGCAAGAACCGCCTCCGGCTTCGGATCCGGCGGCGGGGGCGGAGCCGTGATCGCTGTCTCCGGCGGGGGCGCCTGCTCCTCCGGCGGGGTCGCCTCGTCCTGGGCGGTCGAGGCCGGCCCCTTGGCCTGGTTGTCGACCTCGGACCGGGTCACCGTCGGAGCGGGTGCGAGGTCGATCATGACTGCCGCCGGGCTCGCCGGCGGTGGAGGCGTGTCCGCCGCGGGCGCATGGACCAGAATCGCGTAGATCCCGAAATGAACGCCGGTGACGAGTGCGGTGGCCAGCATCCAGGTCAGGACCCGGATCGGTGCGGCGGTTATTTGCCTCCGCGGGGATCGGCGCGCGGCCGTCGCCGCCGCGAAGGAGGCGGGCGGCGGGTGGATCATGGCTGGCCGCCGGCCCCTGTATCCTCCAGCCCCACAAGGCCGACCTTCAGGTAGCCTGCACCGCGCAGAAGATTCAGCACCTGCATGAGTTCCCCGTAGGGGACCCCCTTGTCGGCGCGCAGGATGATGCGCTCGTCCTTGTTGCCCTTGGCGGCCTGATCGAGGGCTTGGCCAACGGCGGGGCGCGCCACGGTCTCCTCCCCGAGAGCGATCGAGAGATCGGCCTTCACGCTCACGAAGATCGGCTTGTCGGGCCGGGGCTGCAACGGCGCGGCGGAGGTCGGTAACTCCACAGCGACATCGACGGTCGAGAGCGGGGCGGCCACCATGAAGATGATCAGCAAGACCAGGATCACGTCGATGAACGGCGTGATGTTGATCTCGGCGTTCTCGGTGAGTTCGTCGGCGTCGTCGCGCCCAATCCGGACCGCCATCGGCTCACTCCGCCGCGACGTGCAGGCTGGCCTGCCGGGGCCTGTGCGCGCCGACTGCCCGAACATCGAGGTCGCGCGAGAGGTGGCAGAGCACCAGGGTCGCGGCGTCGCCGAGCAGCGCGCGGTAGCTCGCTACCGCGCGGGTGAGGGCATTGTAGATCACCACGGCGGGAATCGCCGCCACGAGCCCTATGCCGGTGGCGAGCAGGGCCTCGGCGATGCCGGGAGCGACCACGGCCAGGTTCGTGGTGTGGGACTCGGCGATGCCGATGAAGCTGTGCATGATGCCCCAGACGGTGCCGAACAAGCCGACGAAGGGGCCGGTCGAGCCGATCGTCGCGAGGATCCCGGTCTGGGCGGCGGCGCGCTTGGCCTCGGCGGCCTCGATGCGGCCGAGCGCTGCCTGGGCGCGCTCCCGGATCCCCTCGGCCGGCAGTCCCGGCGATCGCGCGATCTCCTCCTCGGCGGCGGCGATGAGCGCGCCCGCCGCCCCGGGCGGCACGGCCACGCCTGCCGCCGACAGGCTCGTCACCGCCCGGATCTCCGAGATCGCCTGGCGCATCCGGCGTTTCGCGACGGACAGCGCGACCGACCGCACGAGCAGGATCGTCCAGGTCGCCACTGAAGCGATGGCGAGCAGGGTCATCACGCCCTGCACCACCGGATCCGCTCCGAGGAACATGCCGATCGGTGAGAGATCGCGGCGGAGTTTCGAAGGGACTTCCGGCCCGGCTGACGGCGCCCGCATCTCGCTCACAGGGGGCTGTCCCGACAGGTCGCTCCGCGGAGTCGGCGCTTGGGCAGGGGCTTGCTGCGCTGTGGGCGCGGATGACTCCGGGACCGCTTGCTGAGCGTGAGCAGGCGATAGGCTCAGGCCAAGCATCAGCACGACCAAGCGTGCAATCCGGCGCCGTCTGCGAGGGGGCAATTTGGCGGAATGGAACTGTTCGATCATCAGACCGCGCTCTCTATCGCTATCCGAAGGAGGTTCACCCCGTCTGTCGGACCACGCAGAGAAAGGGACAGCGCGGATGGAAAATTTTTTCGACGGAACCAAAGCCAGCTGTTCCGCAAGATGTTGGGCACGGTTGGAGGGATTGCTGCCGAACTTGACGCCAGTGAACTGCGAAGTCCGATCCATCGTCAGGGAGGGGAACAGCCTATGTGCGGCCTAGCGTTGATCGCAGATGTCGATATTAACATCGTTAGTATTGTTGCCTTGAGTAATTTTATACATGCGCCGTATCAAGATTATTTGGCGCCTTGATGACGAATTGGCGTATATGCCACTGCTCTTGAGTGATTCAGGAAACATTCGCGTGCCAGGGCATATTATCGCCGGCGAGATACTACAACAACGCCGTTGTCAGGAGCTATATTTGATCCTGTCGAGGGCGAAACCTATCCAAATGCGGATTTTTTATTATCGTGAACGGTATTCACACTGATTGCGGCTCAATATCGCCTCATGACGAGAGAGATTCACAGTTCTCCTATGGCTATTTATCGGAACGGCAGCGAAGGAATGAAGTACAGATATGCCGAGTGGCCTGAAAGGACGAACATTCCGGCTCAGGACCGTCCAGCCATGGCTGAGCCGGGGCGGCGATCGCAAGATCTGCAAATCTCGGCCCGTGCCCTTATCCGCACGCAGTGTTGGATAGCCGCCCGATATACCGAGCAACCGAAAAGTCGACGGGAAGAACCTTTATGCAGAAAAATTTTAGCACGACTTCCAACCAGTCTGAAAGCCGCCCCGCCTTTTGCGATGCACCTTCCCTGCAACCTTTTCGCGGGGCTGTCCTTGGTCTCGGCGACGGTCAACACCGAGAGGTAAAGTCTGGCGCTGTAGTGGTCCATCTGGTCGATCAGCGTGATGGCGGGAACGGCCTTGGTCGGCGCGCCGGCCGAGAGGACGTTGGTATCGACGAGATACAAGGCATCACAGCTCGGCATTTCTGAGGCCTCGGGACGGGGAGGGGGCGTCGCCCGTGACAGGCACAGAAATGAGGTGTCTGCCGAAGGACGGGACTTGGGATCAAACATCTAGCCTCCCAGAGAAGCGCTCAGTTTTACGCGCGAGTTCCGATGCGTCGATCGCAGCCGTTATCGTGCTCGCACCCTCGCTTGCTATCATTGCCTTGATGATCCGCGTCGATAGTCGTGGAGCGGCGCTGTTTCGCCAGACCCGTACTGGTTTGAACGGGCGCACGTTCCTGATCTACAAGTTCCGCACCATGCCTGTGGACGAGGACGACACTGTCGTGCAGCAGGCCCAGCGCGGCGATGCGCGATTGACCGGACTGGGCGCCATTCTGCGTAAGACCAGTCTCGACGAACTGCCGCAGCTACTTAACGTGCTGCGCGGCGAGATGAGTCTCGTGGGCCCACGCCCGCACGCGCTCGCTCACGACAGCCACTATGGCGCGCTCATCGCAACCTACCAGCGGCGGTTTGCCGTGCGGCCGGGCATCACGGGTTGGGCTCAGATCACCGGTTCGCGCGGCCCGACGCCTGAGATCGCCGATATGCAGCGTCGGATTGAGCTCGACCTCTGGTACGTCGAGAACCGTAGCTTCACCCTGGATCTCAAGATCCTGATCGCGACAGCGCTGCACATTCTGCCCAACCGGTCCAACGCCTATTGATCCGAGTTGTCGTTGGGAGACCCAGTGGCGTGGAGCCATCGGCAACCCGCAATGGCGTGCATCCTGCCGATCCGATGACGCATCCTCGGCACCGTCAGCCGCGAAGTCCTCGATCATCGGCGCGCGGGGAGCTTCGTTCGTGAGGTGGCCGGGCAGGCCGGTCACTCGATCGCCGAACCGAGCATGACTTTTCCGCTGAAGTCGGCCGACCGCATGAAGCGGCATGCGTGATATTTCGGTTCAATCGTCAGGCTGCGATTGGGGAAATGAATGACAATCTGGGGTTTCTGGTTCTAACGTAGAGCATCAAGGTTCGACTGCGCCCTACCAGTGCGCAGGGCGGAAGGTTCCTGTGTCGTGGATGTAGCTACCGCCCAGTACGTCGCCATCGCGTGGGTCGCTGGTTTGGCGATTTTCCTGCAAATGGTTCATGACGCTCCGATGATGCCCTGGCACGATTGATACGCGTCGTTATGCAATGGACGACGACGCCCTGCACGCGGGTCGGCGGGGCTCGAGGTAGTCTCGGTTTACGGGATATGGACATGGGGCCCCCGGCGTCAATCCGGGTCAGCGGGCGGGTCGCTCCGCCTGGGCAGGTTCGCGCCGAGGATGTCTTCAGCAAAGACTGACACCAGTGCGATCGCAATCGTCAGATCCTGGGCTGCGGACGGACTCGTCGAGGCGTCACCGCCCGCGGCGGGCCTTCGGATTCCGGCAGCGGCAGGATGAATATGGTGGATCATCCGAGCGCCAACGGCAGGACGGCGCAGTCGTCGGCTATGACGCCGCCGTTTCCTCGGTCGCTCCGAACCCGAGAGCGGACGATGAGACGTCGCGGCGTCGGCGTCCGTGCGTCGAATTTGGCGGACGCCAGCTTCCACGGTCAAAATCACTCTACCCTGAGTTCGTCAATGACCCACGGCCCTCTGGTCACACGGCGAAAGTGCACCACAATCTGGATCCAGATCGCCAATCGAAGATCGGAAACGGGAGCCTGGACGTCAGGTCAGCTGCAGATCCCGCCCCACCGAATTTGGAGAGCCTTCAGATGAACACGCGCGTTGGCGCGGCCGCAGCTCTGCTGATCATGAGCGCGGCCTCTGCTCAGGCCCAGACGGTCCTTGCACCGTCGGGCGACTCAGCCATTACCCAGCCCGGGGGTGCCCAAGGGCGTGCGGGCCGCCGCAACGTCGAGGAGGCCTTCCGCAACGGAGACGTTGTTGTCGCCCGTCCCCTGCCGGCGCTGGACCGCTCGCAGCGCAGCGACGGTCAGCTCACTCGTAAACCTGCCGGCCCCCGTTGAGGTGTGCGCCGCGAAACAATTCCGAGGCCTAGCGGTCTCGCCTGCGTCGCAGCAACGAGGAGATCACGCGTCCGGTCATGCGAGGAGGCGGTGCGTTCGCTGACTGGGACGTGCGAAAGGTTGTCAGGATTCGCTCGCCGCATCGGTTGTAGAGCGGCGATATTCACCGCCGGTGACCGCTCACAATGTGTTTCTTATCGAGCGTGCGGCGTTGTCAGTTCCGGGGATTTCGAATCATAAGCGCGCTTAAGTACCCCGCTGAGCTTCGCCGGGTACGGGGGAGCCCGATACGTGTCCAGCGTCGCAGTCGTTCCGAGCCTCATCGAGACGACGCATCACATGGAGCCCAAACGAGCCTTCGACTTCTGGCGATGCACAGCCCTGGCGCCGTTCGGCGATGTCGCGCGACCTGACCCGCGCGAGCGATTTTCGGCGAAGCGCCTCACCGTGACCGCGGCGGGAGGGCTGCTGACCCACACGGTCAGCAGCCCGGTCAGCATTGATGTCCGTTCTCGCCATGTCGATCGCAACGGCCGCGGTATGGTCGTCATCGGCCTCGCCATCGACGGCATCGGATATCAGGAGCAATGTGGTCGCGGAGCGCAACTCGAAGCCGGCGATATCAGCTTCTTGACGCGGACCCAGCCGATCATGGCCGGCACGCAGAGCCACTACGAGGAGATCCGGCTTGCCGTGCCGCTGGAGATCTTCGAGGCCAGGGTTGGCAGGATCAATGCGCTCGCCGGCCGCAGCATCAGGGCGCAGGCACGGAGCGCTGAAGTCGGCGCTCGTCTACGTTCAGTCGCCGGATCGATTGCCTGGATGTCCGAGTCGGAGGCCTCGACCGCGATCGATGGCGTGCTGCACCTTCTGGGTTACCTCGTTGGCGACCGCACGACCGAAGCTGACGCGGACGTCTCGCCGGCGGCCATTGAGGCCCTGACCCGCGCCCATATAACGCGTCGGCTTCACGATCCGGAACTCAGCCCGGGCGATATTCGCGTGGCGCTCGGCGTATCACGATCCAGTCTCTATCGGGCCTTCGCCGAGTCTGGCGGGATAGCGACGGCTATACGCGACGCCAGGCTCGATCTCGCGAAGCGGAGGCTTGAAGCGCCGCGGGACAGCCAGCTCAAGATTGCCACCATCGCGTATGCGTGCGGCTTTACCGACATCCCGACCTTCAATCGCGGATTTCGCGAGCGTTTCGGTCTGTCTCCACGTGCCTTGCGAGCTGCGAGTTCTTGATCGGAGCAAAACCAACACGGGGGCAGGCCACCTTACATTAGGCAGAGACACGCGTCGTCAGGATTTCAACGAACGCGGCTATGGGACCTTGAAGAATTGCCGGCGCGGCCGTACCCC
>NZ_JALNUM010000161.1:0-11235 GCF_026540795.1 Methylobacterium sp. GC_Met_2 | reverse complement strand
CGCAGAGGGGGGAGGGGAAAACGCACGGTTGGCAGGACCCTCCGCAGCCCTGTCACGCAACTCTGCTGAGACACGTCGAACCGGATCGCGCGGCACGCCTGCGTAGTTCGGGCGTTACGACACAGGAACGGGAGCCAGAAGCCAGCATGAACGCACCGACCAAAGCCGCTGCGACGTCCGGGGCCGAAGCCGTCCTGCCGGCGTCGCTGGCGCCGCGCGCTGCGGGGCCGCGGATCTACAATCTGTTCCCGCTCCTGGTCGGGCGCGTGTCGGATTGGACCGCCGAGCTGCCGCGGATCGCGGCGTTGGGCTTCGACTGGATCTACCTGAACCCGTTCCACCAGACCGGCGGCTCGCGCAGCCTCTACGCGGTGGCCGATCCCGAGCGGCTGGACGAGCGCTTCCGCGACCCCGACGGCACGCCGGACGATGAGCAGATCCGCGGGTTCTGCACGGCGGCCGAGGCGCTGGGCCTGTCGGTGATGACCGACCTCGTGATCAACCACACCGCCGACAACGGGCGCCTCGTGACCGAGCGGCCCGACCTGTTCATGAAGGAGCCGGACGGCTCGATCATGCACCCGGCGGCGGTGGATCCGGACGACCCGTCGATCCGCACCGTCTGGGGCGATCTGGCCGAACTCGACTACCACACCCCCGCGGCCCGGGATGAGCTGACCCGGATCTGGGGCGCCTACGTGGCGCATCTCCAGGGCCTTGGCGTCGCAGGTTTTCGCTGCGACGCGGCCTACAAGGTCCCGCCGGAGACATGGCGCGTCCTGATCGGGGAGGCCAAGGGGCGCGATCCCGCCTGCCTGTTCGCTGCCGAGACCCTCGGCTGCACCTTCGAGGAGGCCAGGGCCACGGCCGGCGCCGGCTTCGACTACCTGTTCAATTCCTTCGCGTGGTGGGACCTGAAGAAGCCCTGGGCGCTGGAGCAGTACGAGCGCCTGCGGGTGCTGGCGCCCTCCATCGCGTTCCCCGAGAACCACGACATGAAGCGGCTCGCCGCCGAGGTCGGCGGCGGCCCGGAAGCGGTGGCGCAGCACCTGCGCACCCGCTACGCGCTCGCCGCCTTCTTCTCGGCCGGCGTGCTGATGCCGATCGGCTACGAGTGGGGCTATCGCCGGGCCCTGCACGTGGTCGACACCACCCCGCGCGACCGGGAGAACGACACCGGCCTCGACATCTCCGCCTCGATCCGGGCGATCAACGCCCTGCGGGCGGAGCTGCCGGCCGCCAATGTCGAAGGTGCGCAGATCCGGGTCTCGGCCCCCGACAGCGATCTGGTGGCGCTCGCCCGCTTCGACACCGGTCATCCGGCCTCGGCCCGGCACGGGCTGATCGTGCTCTACAACCCGACCGACAGGCCGGTCCCGGTGGAGGCCGGCGCGCTGATCGCCCGCACGGGCGGGATGCTCGGGACCTTCGTCGACCGGACCCCGGAGGCCGAGCCGATCGCGTTCCACCCCGGCAGCGCCATCGACCTGATGCCGGGCGAGCTGCGTATCCTCGCGGCCAGCGCCCAGGCGGTCGCCCGCCAGCCGACGCGCGGCACGCCGGATGGCGAGGGCCGGGTGGTGATCGAGGCGGTCAGCCCTGAGCTCGACGGCGGCCGTTCGGCGGTGAAGCGGATCGTCGGCGAATCCCTGCGGGTCGAGGCCGACATCTTCTCCGACGGCCACGAGATCATCGCTGCCGCGATCCTGTCGCGCATCGTCGGCACCGCGGCGTCCGGCGGCGAGATCTGGCGCGAGGACCCGATGGTCTTCGTCGACAACGACCGCTGGGCCGGGCAATTCCCCCTGGAGCAGAACGCCCGCTACGAGTTCACCCTGATCGCGTGGCGCGACGCCTTCTCGTCCTGGGTGCGCGACACCCTGAAGAAGCGCGCCGCCGGCGTCGATGTCCGCCTGGAGACGATCGAGGGCGTGGCCCTGGTCGGGACCGCCGCCTCGCTGGCCCGGACCCAGGGCGGTCGCGATGCCGACCGGCTCGCCGCCCTGGTGGCCGCGCTCGCCGCCGAGGAGGCGGGCTCGGCCGCCCAGCTCGACCGGATCCTCCAGCCCGACGCGGCGAGCCTCGTGCGCCGCAACGCCGAGCGGGTGAACCTGACCCGCTATCCCGTGACCCTGCCGGTGATCGCCGACCGCCTCGCGGCCCGGTTCTCGGCCTGGTACGAGATCTTCCCGCGCTCCCAGTCGATGGACGTGAACCGCCACGGCACCTTCGACGACGTGATCCGGCGCCTGCCGGAGATCCGCGAACTCGGCTTCGACGTCCTCTACTTCACGCCGATCCACCCCGTGGGGCGAACCAACCGCAAGGGAAAGAACAACACCCTGAAGGCCCTGCCCGGCGATGTCGGCTCGGTCTACGCGGTGGGCGCGGAGGAGGGCGGCCACGAGGCCGTGCATCCCGACCTCGGCACGCTCGCGGATTTCGAGCGGCTGGTCGCGGCGAGCCATGCCTACGGGATGGAGATCGCCCTCGATTTCGCGATCCAGTGCTCGCCGGACCATCCCTGGATCAAGAACCATCCGGAATGGTTCGAGTGGCGCCCCGACGGCACGCTCAAATTCGCCGAGAACCCCCCGAAGAAGTACGAGGACATCTCGAACGTCCACTTCTACGGCGGCGCCCTGCCCTCGCTCTGGATCGAATTGCGCGACATCCTGCTCGGCTGGTGCGCGCGCGGCGTGCGCATCTTCCGGGTCGACAACCCGCACACCAAGCCGATTCCGTTCTGGGAATGGGTGATCGCCGAGGTGAACGGCCAGTATCCGGACGCGCTCTTCCTCGCCGAGGCGTTCACCCGGCCGAAGATGATGAAAAAGCTCGCCAAGGCTGGCTACCAGCAGAGCTACACCTACTTCACGTGGCGCAACACCAAGCAGGAACTCACCGACTATGCCCTGGAGCTGGCCGGCGAGATGGGCGAGTACTATCGCCCGAACTTCTTCGCCAATACGCCCGACATCAACCCGCACTTCCTCCAGACCAGCGGGCGCGCCGGCTTCGTGATCCGGGGCACGCTCGCCGCGACCCTGTCGTCGGTCTACGGCATCTACAACGGCTTCGAGCTGTGCGAGGCGGCGCCGTATCCCGGCAAGGAAGAGTATCTGAACTCGGAAAAGTACGAGCTGAAGGCCTGGGACTACGACCGGCCCGGCAACATCCGCGAGCACATCGTCAAGTTGAACACCATCCGCCGCGAGAACCCCGCCCTCTGGGATTTCCGCAACGTGGTCTTCACGGGCGCGTTCAACGACCAGATCATCGCCTACGCCAAGGCGACGCCGGAGCGCGACAATTGCGTCTTCACCATGGTCAACCTCGATCCGAGGAACCGCCAGGAATGCACCTACGAGGTGCCGCTCTGGCTGTTGGATCTGCCGGACGATGGTGCCGTGGAGGTCGAGGACCTGCTCCAGGGCTACACGTTCGAGTTGCGCGGCAAGTCCCACCGCATCGCGCTGGACCCGACCGAGCGATCCTGCGTGATCTGGCGCCTCCGGGCGCCGCGGCGGGTTGCGGGTTGAGGCTACCCGTGGCACTCGATCATGGCAGTTGATGCCGGCGGGGGGCCTCCCCGTCGCCGGCCACGATATCCGCGCGGTGAGAGACCGCCCGCGCCCCGGTTGGTTCCCCCGCCGGTCCCGTCAGATCCGACCGATGAGGCAGCGACGCGATGATCGATCGCAGCGACCCGCAATGGTACCGTGACGCCATCATCTACCAAATCCACGTCAAGTCGTTCTTCGACTCGAACAACGACGGGATCGGCGATTTCGAGGGGCTGACCCAGCGCCTCGACTACGTGCGCGATCTCGGCGTCACGGCGATCTGGCTGATGCCGTTCTACCCCTCGCCGCTCCGCGACGACGGGTACGACATCGCCGATTACGAGGGCATCAACCCGTCCTACGGGAACATGGAGGACTTCAAGGCCTTCGTGGCGGCGGCGCACGAGCGCGGCCTGCGGGTGATCACCGAGCTCGTGATCAACCACACCTCGGACCAGCATCCCTGGTTCCAGGCCGCCCGCGAGGCGCCCCCCGGCTCGCCGGAGCGCGACTTCTACGTCTGGTCGGATACCGACGAGCCGTACAAGGATACCCGGATCATCTTCCTCGACACCGAGGCGTCGAACTGGACCTGGGACCCGGTCGCCAAGCAGTATTTCTGGCACCGGTTCTACAGCCACCAGCCGGACCTGAACTTCGACAATCCGAAGGTGCTGGACGCGGTCATCGCGACCATGCGCTACTGGCTCGACATGGGCGTCGATGGGCTGCGGCTGGACGCGATCCCCTACCTGATCGAGCGCGACGGCACGAACTGCGAGAACCTCGCCGAAACCCATGATGTGATCAAGAAGATCCGGGCGGCGCTGGATGTCAGCTACCCCGACCGGATGCTCCTGGCCGAGGCCAACCAGTGGCCCGAGGAAACCGCGCAGTATTTCGGCGACGGCGACGAATGCCACATGGCATTCCACTTCCCGCTGATGCCGCGGATGTACATGGCGATCGCCCGGGAGGACCGGCACCCGATCACCGACATCATGCGCCAGACCCCGGAGATCCCCGAGGGCTGCCAGTGGGCGATCTTCCTGCGCAACCACGACGAGCTGACGCTCGAAATGGTCACGGCCGAAGAGCGTGATTACCTCTGGTCGTTCTACGCCGCCGAGCGCCGGGCCCGGATCAACCTCGGCATCCGCCGCCGCCTCGCGCCGCTCCTGGAGAACGACCGGCGCAAGATCGAATTGATGAAGTCCCTCGTCCTGTCGATGCCCGGCACGCCGGTGCTGTATTACGGCGACGAGATCGGCATGGGCGACAACATCTACCTCGGCGACCGCGACGGCGTGCGCACGCCGATGCAGTGGAGCCCCGACCGCAACGGCGGCTTCTCCCGGGCGAACCCGCAGCGGCTGTTCCTGCCGGCGATCCAGGACCCGATCTACGGGTTCGACGCGATCAACGTCGAGGCGCAGACCCAGGCGCAGACCAGCCTGCTGAACTGGACGCGGCGGATGATCGCGATCCGCAACAACAGCGTCGCCCTCGGGCGGGGCACGATCCAGTTCCTGTATCCGTCGAACCGCAAGGTGCTCGCCTGGATCCGCGAGCACGAGGACGAGCGGGTCCTGTGCGTGGCGAACCTGTCGCGGGCCCCCCAGGCCGTGCAGCTCGACCTGTCGGAGCTGCGCACCGCGGTGCCGATCGAATTGACCGGCGGCACCGAGTTCCCGCCGATCGGCGACCTGCCTTACCTCCTGACCCTGCCGTCCTACGGCTTCTACTGGTTCAGCTTGAGCGCCGCCCAGTCGGGGGTGATCGGGCCGCAGCAGGAGCCGCCGGAGCTGTTCACCCTGGTGCTCACAGGCGGCATCGAGACCCTGATGAGCGGCCGCGAGCGGGTCGCCTTCGAGCGCACCGTGGTGCCGCCCTTCCTGTCGAGCCGGCGCTGGTTCGGCGCCAAGGGCTCGCGGATCAAGGCTACGAAGGTCATCGACTGCGCGGCCCTCAAGGATGTCGATGGCAGCGCGCGCTTTCTTCTGCCGCGGCTGCAGGTGCAGCTCGCCAACGGCGAGAGCCACGAATACTTCGTGCCGGTCGGCGTCGACGAGGGCCGCGAGGACGAGACGCTCCTGCCCTACGCGGTGGCGCGTGTGCGCCGGGGGCCGCGCACCGGCCTGCTCTACGGCGCGGCCGGCTCCAACGACTTCGCGGCCTGCCTGATCGACGACATGCGTCAGGGCACCGAGATCCCCACGGAGAGCGGGCGGCTGGTCTTCGCCATCACCTCGGCCTTCGACCCGGAGGTCACGGTGGACGTGGCCGATATCCGCCGGCTCTCGGCCGAGCAGAGCAACACCTCGATCGCCATCGGCTCGAAGATGATGCTCAAGCTGCTGCGCCGCCTGCAGCCTGGCATCCACCCCGAGATCGAGGTCGGCCGCTTCCTCACCGAGCAGGCGGGTTTTTCCAATACACCCGCCCTACTCGGCACCCTGGAGCACGTGGCCGAGGACGGCACCCGCACGGCGCTGGCGGTGCTCCAAAAATTCGTCATGAACCAGGGCGACGCCTGGACCCTGATGCTGGAGGGCCTGCGCCGGGACTTCGAGACCATGGTGCTCACCCCGGAGAGCGAGGCTGCCGCCCCCGAGGAGGCGTTCCAGGCCCATGGGCCCTGGGCCGACCTGCTCGGGCGGCGCACCGCCGAGCTGCACGCGGCCCTGGCGATCGAGACCGACGACCCGGCCTTCGCGGCCGAGCCGTTCGAGGAGGACGACCTCGCGGTGCTGGCGCGCGACGCCCGCCACCAGGCCGAGCGCGCCTTCCGGGCGCTCAAGGGCCAGGCCGAGCGCGGCCTCGATGCCGGCCGGCCCGCCTGCACGGAACTGGCAGGCCGCCGCCGGGAGGTCGAGGCGCTGATCGAGCGGCTCTCGGCCGAGCCGCCGCGTGGTGCCCACAAGACCCGCATCCACGGCGATTATCACCTGGGTCAGGTGCTCGTCGCCGAGAACGACCTGATCATCGTCGACTTCGAGGGCGAGCCCTCGCGGCCGGCTGACGAGCGCAGGGCCAAGTCGATGCCCTTGCGGGACGTGGCCGGCCTGATGCGCTCCTTCGCGTACGGCGCCGAGACGGTGATCCGGGAGCTCACCGTCCGGTTCGCCGATTCGGAGGATCGGGCCCGCAATGCCGCCACGGCGTGGCGCGGCATGATCGAGGCGGCGTTCCTGGCCGGCTACGAGGCCGCGATCGTGGATTCACGGGCGGCCGTGACCGACCCGGACACACGGGACCGGCTGCTGCGCCTCTGCCTGCTGACCAAGGCGCTCTACGAAGTCGATTACGAGGCCAACAACCGGCCGGACTGGATCGAAATCCCCGCCCGTGGGGTTCTCACCATTCTGGACACGGATCGAAACGAGCCCGGAGCAACGGCATGACGGCGATCGACGAGACCTTCGCAGGACGGGCCGACCCGGAGGTTGGGCCGGCACGGAGCGCGGATGTCCCGGGTTCCGCCGGCACGGCGGCGAGCGTCCATCCGGACGCGATCGCCGCCCTGATGAGCGCGAGCCACGGCGACCCCTTCTCGGTGCTCGGCCCCCACCGGGTCGGCTCCGGGGCCTGGGAAGTGCGTGCCGTGCTGCCTGAGGCGAAGACCGCCGCCCTGGTGATGGAGGGCCGCACCGTGCCGTTCGAGAAGCGCCACCCGGACGGGTTCTGGGTCGCCCGGATCGAGGGGGAGGGCCGGCCGCTCTACGAGATCGAGGTCGAGGCCTGGGACGGCACCAAGCGCCGCCGCTACGATCCCTACGGCTTCGGCTCGTCGATCGAGCAATACGACGTGGCCTCGCTCCGCGAGGTCGGCACCAACCTCGTCTACCGGATCCTCGGCGCCCAGTCGGGTCAGCTCGACGGGATCGACGGATTCCGCTTCGCCGTCTGGGCACCCAATGCCCGTAAGGTCAGCGTGGTTGGCGACTTCAACGATTGGGACGGTCGGCGCCATCCGATGCGCCTCTGGCAGGATGGCGGCGTCTGGGAGCTGTTCGTGCCGGGCCTCACGGCCGGGGTGCGCTACAAGTTCGAGATCCGCGGCCCCGACGGCGCCCTGATCCCGCTCAAGGCCGATCCGGTCGCCTTCGCGGCCCAGCACCCGCCGGAGACCGCATCGGTCACCTACGGGGTCGGGGAGTTCGACTGGCGCGATTCCAGCTGGATGAGCACCCGCGGCGCCAGGGACCCGCGCCACACGGCGATCTCGATCTACGAGGTCCATCTCGGCTCCTGGGCGCGGGTGCCGGAAGAGGGCAACCGCTACCTGACCTACAAGGAGCTGGGCGAGCGGCTGATCCCCTACGTCAAGGATATGGGCTTCACCCATATTGAGATGCTGCCGATCACCGAATTCCCGTTCGACGGCTCCTGGGGCTACCAGCCGGTCTCGCTGTTCGCGCCGACCAGCCGCTTCGGCACGCCCGATGATTTCGCCGCCTTCGTGGACGCCGCCCACGAGGCCGGAATCGGCATCCTGCTCGACTGGGTGCCGGGCCACTTCCCGCTCGACGCCCACGGGCTCGGCCTGTTCGACGGCACGCATCTCTACGAGCATGCCGACCCGCGCCAGGGCTTCCACCAGGATTGGGGCACCTACATCTACAATTTCGGGCGCACCGAGGTCGCGACGTTCCTGGCCGCCAACGCCCGGTTCTGGCTGGAGCATTACCATCTCGACGGCCTGCGCGTGGATGCCGTCGCCTCGATGCTCTACCTCGACTACTCGCGCCGCCAGGGCGAGTGGATCCCGAACCGCTACGGCGGCAACGAGAACCTCGACGCGATCGACTTCCTGCGCAAGACCAACGAGGCGACCTACAGCCACGCCCCGGGCACGATCACGGTGGCGGAGGAATCGACCTCCTGGCCCGGCGTCTCGCACCCGACCTATACCGGGGGCCTGGGCTTCGGCTTCAAGTGGAACATGGGCTGGATGCACGACACCCTGCATTTCATGCAGGAGAACCCGATCCACCGCCGCTACCACCATCACAACCTGACCTTCGGGCTGCTCTACGCCTTCTCGGAGAATTTCATCCTGCCGCTGTCCCACGACGAGGTGGTGCACGGAAAGGGCTCGCTGCTCGGCAAGATGCCGGGCGACCGCTGGCAGAAATTCGCCAATCTCCGGGCCTATTACGGCTTCATGTGGGGGCATCCCGGCAAGAAGCTGCTGTTCATGGGCGGCGAGTTCGGCCAGGAGCGGGAGTGGAACCACGATATCAGCCTGGACTGGCACCACCTCGACGACCCGCTGCACAAGGGCGTCAAGGACGTGGTCCGGGACCTCAACCGGCTCTACGTCTCGACCCCGGCCCTCTACAGCCGCGACGTCGAACACACAGGCTTCCAGTGGCTGGTGGCGGACGATCAGGACAACAGCGTGATCGCCTGGGCCCGCAAGGGCGCCAAGCCCGGCGAGGTGGCGATCGTGGTGTCGAACTTCACGCCGGTGCCGCGGGAGGGCTACCGGGTCGGCGTGCCGCAGGCGGGCTTCTATCGCGAGGCGTTCAACTCGGATGCCGGGATCTACGGTGGGTCCAACCTGGGCAACCAGGGTGGTTGCCACACCGACGATCAGGCGAGCAACGGCCAGAAACAGAGCCTATCGCTGACCCTGCCGCCGCTGGCGACGATGATCTTCCTGCTGGAAGGGTGAGAGAAACCCCTCTCCCCGCCTGCGGGGAGAGGCCCGCACGGACCTCGTCGTCCGTGCGGGAAGCGGAGGCGAAGCCGGAGCGGTGGTGAGGGGGCGATTCCGGAAGAGTTTCGTCCTTACGAGCCCCCTCACCTTCGGCTGCCGCCTCGCTCCGGCGACGACAGGGTCGCCGAAGCCCTCTCCCCGCCTGCGGGGAGAGGGGACACGCTAGTCCCTACGCCGCCCGCCAGCGCAACGCCGTGCTGTTGCCGATCGCCCGCCCGTACAGCCCGGCGTAATTGTCGGCCGCCTGATCCCAGCCGAAGCGAGACGCCATCGCGCGCCGCCGCATGGCGTTGAGGCGCTTCTTCTGGCCGAACGCCTCCAGCGCCCGCCGCACCGCCCCGCCGAAGGACGACGCCGACGGTTCCGCGAAGGTGAAGCCCGTCACCCCGTCCTCGACCGTGTCGGCCAAGCCCCCGGTGCGCCGCACGATCGGCAGGGAGCCGAAGCGCTGCGCGTACATCTGGGCCAGCCCGCAGGGCTCGAAGCGCGAGGGCATCAGCAGGAAGTCGCTGCCCGCGAACATCCGCCGGGCCTGTGCCTCCTCGAAGCCGACATGCACGCCGACCGCGTCGGGATGGCGCTTGGCGAGGCCGCAGAGCGCCTGCTCGAACCGGCCTTCGCCCTGACCGATCACCACGAGCTGGCCGCCGCCGGCCACGATGGTCTCGGCCGCCTGCAGGCTCAGGTCGATGCCCTTCTGGTGCACGAGGCGCGACACGATCGCGAAGAGCGGCCCACGGGAGACCGCCAGGCCGAATTGCCGGCGCACCGCCTCGGCGTTGGCGCGCTTGCCCTTCCAGTCGTCGACCTCGAAGCGTGTGGCGAGGTGCGGATCGGTGCTGGGGTCCCAGGTCTCGTCGATGCCGTTGAGGATGCCGGCGAGCCGGCCCTGGCCGGCGCGGGTGCGCAGCAGCCCGTCGAGGCCGCAGCCCATCTCGGGAGTCTGGATCTCCCGGGCGTAGGTCTCGCTCACCGTCGTGACCTGCGAGGCGTAGAAGATCCCGGCCTTCAGGAAGGAGAGTTGCCCGTAGAACTCGGCGCCGTCCACCTGGAAGGCCGAGTCCGGCACGCCGAGGCGCCCGAGGCTGTCCCGGGGAAACAGGCCCTGATAGGCGAGGTTGTGGATCGTCAGCACGCTCGGCACCCGCCGGCCGCGCCACGCGAGGTAGGCCGGAGCGAGGGCTGCCTGCCAGTCGTTGAGATGGAGAAGGTCGGCCGCCCAGTCGGGGTCGGCGCCGGATGCGAGTTCCGCCGCCGCGAGGCTGAGCCGGGCGAAGCGCAGGTCGTTGTCGCCGAAATCCCCGTTCTGGTCGCCGTACGGCGTGCCGTCGCGCTCGTAGAGGTCGGGGCTGAGCAGGACGTAGATGCGCAGGCCGTCGGCCGCCTCGACGAGGCCGAGGTCGCAGGGTGGCACGCCCGCGAAACCGTCGAGCCGCGCCACCACCGGGATCTCCGGGAACGCCGCCCGGACTTCGCGATAACCGGGGATCAGCACGCGGATGTCGTAATGCGGCACCAGGGCCCGGGGCAGGGCGGCCGAGACCTCGCCGAGACCGCCGGTCTTCACGAAATCGGCCATCTCGGGGGTGGCGTAGAGGATGCGGCGGCGCAGCGAAGCCGGTCGGGCGGCTTGCGTGAGGGACCGCGACGCGTCGCCCGCGTCGGACGACCAATCCGCCAGGGACCCACCACGGCGCGCATCGAGCATCGGCATTGATCCTGGCCGGGCGGGATGCCCCGGTCTGGCAGACGATCGAGCCGACACGGCTGTCGCGATCTCAACCACGGTCAATGCTCCTCCGCCGCGACGGTTCCGCTGCGACGCACAAAATAGGCCATCCGCGGTCTTAAGCTTTGGTTACGCCATAGTGCAATGCCGCATGAGTCGCACCCAGAACGCGCCCTTCTAGCCATAGAAGCTTCTATTCGAGTCCCGGCGAGCGT
>NZ_JALNUM010000160.1:0-11558 GCF_026540795.1 Methylobacterium sp. GC_Met_2 | reverse complement strand
ATGGACAGGTGGCGGCTAATGAGCACAAAATAGGAACATTGTCAAGGGTGACACACGGTTGGCGGCTGCGCTTCTCCCGACTCCACAGAGGGGGCTACGATACTCACACATCTCCATTGGGCACTGGGGTCGATGACGGAACGCAACGGACCCCCTTTCCCGAGCGGGAGAGGGTTGGGGTGAGGGACGAGAACTTTCGGGATCGAGTACACCCTAAGCAGGTTTCGCAAAAGTGGCCGCCGGTTTTGCGATGAAAACCTGCGCGCGGCCAAGAACCTAAGCGGAGGATGCGTTGGCGTGCCAACGCAACTTTGCTTAGAAGCGCAGTCAGGTCGCGCCTCTTGCGGAGAGTTCTCAGCCCTCACCCTGTCCCTCTCCCGCACGGGAGAGGGGACCCGCGCTCGAGCCTGAGCCTGCGTTGCCAGACCGAATGTGTAGAATCCGCAAGTAGAGGAGGGAGCACGCCTGTCACAGCCGAACTGCGATCTGTGAATATCGCAGCCCGCCCGTGGGGGGCGTCGCGCCCTGCAACGGCCGTCAGTGTCCGAGCGGAACAGGCGCATCGTCGCCCGCAGAGGATGGAGAGGCCCCGATTTCGCTGCCGAACCGCGGGACACCTCGACGCAATCGATGGTCACGCCGAGCCGCCCGCATCACCCCGCGCGCTGCAACCGGCTTGCGAAGAACCCGTCCAACCCGCCGCGGGACCCCGGAACCTCGGCGAGATGGCACGGCAGGGTGCGCAGATCACCGTTGGCATCGATCAGCTCGGCCGCCCCGCCGACCTCCTCGGGCCGCACCGCGACACGCGTGAACCGGGGATCGCGCGCCAGGAAGGCCGCGACCTGGGCCTCGCCCTCCTCCGGCTCCAGCGAGCAGGTGCAGTAAACGAGAAGCCCGCCCGGCCGCACCAGCCCGGCCGCGTGGTCCAAAAGCTTCCTCTGAAGCACGGCGAGCCGGATGATGTCGGCCTCAGACTTGGTCCAGGCGACGTCCGGATGGCGTCGGATCGTGCCGGTGGCCGAGCAGGGCGCGTCGAGCAGCACCGCGTCGTGGTCCTGCCCCTCCAGCGCCAGGGCGTCGGCGACGACGATCTCCACATCGAAGCCCAGCCGGGCGACATTCTCGCGCAGGCGCTCCAGCCGCGGCGCGGACCGGTCGATGGCCGTGACGTGCGCGCCCGTGCCGGCGAGCTGCAGCGTCTTGCCGCCGGGGGCGGCGCAGAGGTCGAGCACGCGGGCGCCGGGCTGCGGCGCGAGCAACCGGGCCGGGATCGCGGCGGCGGCGTCCTGCACCCACCATGCCCCCTCCTGGAAGCCGGGCAGCTCCGGGATTGCCGGCCCGTTCTCCGGCAGGCGCAGGGAGCCGGTGGGAAGCCGCACGGCGCCGAGCCGCTCGGCCCACGCTCCCGGATCCCCCCGTGGTGTCAGGTCGATCGCGGCGCCGGCCAGATGCGCCCGCGCGATCGCGCCCGCGCGCTCCGGCCCGTAGGCGGCGCTCCAGCGGCGGGCGAGCCAGTCCGGCGTGTTGATGGCCAGCGCGTCCGAGCCCTCGGCCAGGATGGTGTCGCGCTCCCGGGCGATCCGGCGCAGCACCGCGTTCACGAGGCCGCCGAGATGGGCCGTCCGGTTGTCCGCCTTGGCGAGCCGCACTGCGAGGTCGACCGCCGCATGATCGGGGACCGCGAGATCGAGGATCTGGGCCGCCGCGGTGGCGAGCAGGGCCGTGAGCTGCGGCTTGGCGTCAGGGAGCCCGCGATCCAGCCGCTGGGCGAGCGCTGCGCGGATCAGGCCGTAATGCCGGAAGGTCGCGACCGCGATGGCGCGCGCCAGGGCGGCGTCCGCCGGTGCCAGCGCCTCGGTGCGGATCGCCAGCGCGAGGGCCTCGTCGAGCGCGGGCGGCCGCTCCTGGCCGATCAGCGCCACGACCGCCTGCTGCGCCGCGCGCCGGGCGCCGAGGCCCGCCGTATCGGAACCCGTGTCTGGCGTTGAAGTCTTTGTCCGCGTGTTGCGGTCGATGTCCCGCGATGCCACTTCTGCTCCAGAGCCGAATTCTCTCGGTCCACGCCCTCACACCCGAGCGAGCGCGATGCAAGACCCGAACTGGCAAGACCCGAACTGGCAAGACCCGAACGGACAAGACCCGAACGGACAAGACCCGAACGGACAAGACCCGAACACCACCGAGGCCGCACCCCGGGCGCTGAGCCCCGCGGCGGAGCGCGCCCTCGCGGAGGCGGCCGAGCGCCGCACAGCGATCGACGCCCGGGCGGCCGAGATCAGCGCCAAGCCCGAGCGGCAGGGCCGGGGCGGCCTTGAGCCGGTGCGCTACGACGATTGGGAGGTGAAGGGCCTCGCGGTCGACTTCTGAGCCCGGAACGCGGCGGCCCGAGGGCCGTTCCCCCTGCCTGATCGACAGGGAGCGAACGCGATGGCGACGAAAGTATCGGCCCGTGGTGCGGCCGAGGGGCCGCACGGCGAGATTACCCTGGCCCGGGGCGAGCGGCTCGGCATGCGGATGTGGCGCGCCGAGGAGCCGAACGCCGACAAGCCGATGACCACCTCCCCCCACGAGACCGTGGGCTACGTGATCAGCGGCAAGGCGGAGCTCGTGGTCGGGGCCGAGACGGTGGCGCTCGCGGCCGGGGATTCCTACTGCGTGCCGGCCGGGGCCGAGCACACCTACCGGATCCTGGAGACCTTCACGGCCGTCGAGGCGACCGCGCCGCCGGCTGGGTAATATCGGGTTCCCAAAGGGCGAGCCCTTTGGCGGGTTCTCAGGGCGGAGCCCTGAGAGCTTGTCCCTGGACGTTCATCAGGGCTCTGCCCTGGACCCGCGAAAGGGCTCGCCCTTTCGAAACCAGGACTTGATTTCAGTGCGTCATGTAGACCGGCGTGCCGACATCGACCCGGGCGTAGAGATCGACCACATCCTGGTTGTACATCCGGATGCAGCCATAGGACGCGTAGGTGCCGACCGAGCTCGGCCGGTTGGTGCCGTGGATCGCGTACTGGCCGCCCTGCAGGGTCATAGCCGCCGCGCCCATCGGGTTGTGCGGCGAGCCGCCCGCGATCAGGTTCGGCAGGCGCGGGTTGTCGCGCTTGACCTCGGCCGGCGGCGACCAGGCCGGCGCCACGTACTTGCCGTCGATGGCGGCGGTGCCGAACCATTGCTTGCCGGGCTTGCCCACCGCCACCGGATAGCGAAGCGCCGTCCCGTCGCCGTTGACCAAATACAGCTTGCGCTGGGTCACGCTGATCACGATCGAACCAGGCGCGACCCCGTTCTGGAACGGCACGACCTCGCGGGCCTGCGCGCCGCCGCAACATCCGGCCAGCAAGGCGCCGGTCAGACCCAATAAAGCCGCCACTCGACCCGACATAACCCGTTCCTCGATCAGCAAGTGCGTCTGCGGCCGAGTAATCCACGGCCGAGCTTGCCGTTCCAGTGAGAGCTATGGTTGATACGTGGATGGCGCCTAAAACCACTGATTACGGTAAAGCAGCAACGTAAATGTGTCCGCCGAGATCTTCGGCACGACTTTCGATCCTGTTGCGCGACCGCTCAGCGCTCGATGAAGCGGCGGCCGCGCGCATCCTCGGCCTGCCAGCCGTGGCGCTCCAGCTCCGGATCGCAATGCTCCTCCACCGGATGGCCGACGCACAGATAGGCCACGAGCCGCCACGTCTCCGGCACCGACAGGATCGCGGTCACCGCCTCGGGTTCGAGGATCGAGACCCAGCCGACGCCGAGCCCCCGCGCCCGGGCGGCGAGCCAGAAGCACTGGATGGCGCCGACCACCGAATACGCCAGGGTCTCGGGCATGCTGGCCCGGCCGAGCCCGAGGCCGGTCTCGGTCGCTCCGTCGCAGAAGACCGCGAGATGGATCGGCGCCTCGCGCAAGCCGGCGAGCTTCAGCGCCCGGTAGCGCGCCGCCCGGTCCGCGTCGTAGCGTTCCGCCGCCGCCGCGTTGCACCGGCCGAAGCTCGCGATCACGGCGGCGCGCCGGTCGGGATCCGCGACCCGCACGAACCGCCAGGGCCGGCTGTTGCCGACCGAGGGCGCCCGGTGGGCCGCGGCCAGGCACGCGTCGAGTTGGCTCCCGTCGACCGGATCGGTCCGGAACCGGCGCACGTCGCGGCGCCACGCGAACAGCGCGTCGAGATCCTGCAGAAAGGTGTCGTCGAAGGCGGGCGGCCCCATGACGGTGGCATACAGGCATCCCGGCCCGGACCGGAACAGAAAAAAGGCCGCCCGGATGGGGCGGCCTGAAGTCTTGGGTCTCGAAACCTCGGAGTGCCGGGTCCTGGGATCCCGACCGGCGACCGATGGCTGGGGAGCTGGGTCGCGGCGCCGGCCGGTCAGAAACCGGCGAGGTTCACCATCTGTTGTGCCACTGCAACGCGGCTCGCAAAAGGCGCGAATCGGGCGGAACGGTGTTTTTTGTCGCTTGGGTGTGTCGCGTGCGACACGGCCGGGCCCGGTCCCCACCCTTGCGGGCGGCTGCGGCGGAGGCCATCATCCGGCAAAGCAACGGCGTGCGGGAGTTAGGATGACCGAGAGGATGGGCCCCGGGCCGGGGGCCGACGAGGCGGCGGGGCATGTGATTCCCTTTCCCGCCCGCGCGGCGCCGCCCCAGGTGGCCTTCAACCGGGACGAATTGCGCGTGCTCTTCAACCTCTATGGACGGCAGGTCGCCGCGGGCGAGTGGCGCGACTACGCCCTCGACTTCCGCCGCGACAAGGCGGTGTTCTCGATCTATCGCCGCGCCTCCGAGATGCCGCTCTACCGGATCGAGAAGGATCCGAAGCTCGCCCGCCGCCAGGGCGCCTACGCGGTGATCGCCGCCAGCGGCCAGATCCTGAAGCGCGGTACCGACCTCGCCCGGGTCATCGCCGTGCTGGAGCCGGCGCCGAAGGCGGTCTGACCGGGCGATCTCATGAGAGGGACAATCCGCGCACGGTCCCGGCGATCTCGGCCCGGACCTCCGGCGGCAGCGGCCGGATCGGACGCGGCGGCTCGGCCCGGCAGAGGCCCAGGATGTCGGCCAGCGCGTAGACGACCCGCAGGCTCGAATAGGCCTTGAACAGCGCCCAGAGCGGTTCGAGTGCCGCATTCAGGGTCCGCGCGCGGTCCGCGTCGCCCGCCTCCACCGCCCGGACGATGGCGCGGCACGGTTGCGGGAACAGGCCCGCGGCGACGCTGAACCACGCGGCGCCGCCGGCGATCAGGGCCTCCGTGGCGTTCCAGTCGCCGCTGAAGCCGACGGGAAAACCGGCCGGCACTGCCGCGCGCAGGGCGGAGACCCCGGCACCGGCGGCGGGCACTTGGCGGCCACCACGCCGGGCAGGCGCGCGATCCGGCCGATCAGCTCCGGCGAGAACCGCACATGCGTGGTGGTGGGATTGTCGTAGATCACGAGCGGCAGGCCGCCCTCCCCCGCCACCGCCTCGAAATGCGCGACCAGCTCGGCTTCCGTGAGCGGCGTGTAGGAGACGGGGGCGAGGAGCCCCGCGGCCGCTCCCGCCGCCTGCGCATCCCGGGCCAGACGGATCGCCTCGTCGGTGCGCAGCGCGCCGATGCCGACCAGGAGGGGTGCCCGTCCGGAGACCGTCTCGGCGGCGATTTCGACCGCCTGCCGCCGTTCGTCCCGGGACAGGTAGGCGTAGGTGCCGGTGCTGCCGAGCAGGCCGATCGAATCGACCCCCGCCGTCGCCAATGGCTCCAGCAGCCGGCGCAGGGCGGCGGCATCGACGCGGCCGTCGGCGTCGCTCGGCGTGATCGGGAAGGCGGAGAGGCCGGTGATTCTCAGCATGACGGTAGGATAGCGCCCGCGCGCCGGCCGGTCAGGCAAAAAGAAACCCCGGCGGTTGCCCGCCGGGGTCTCCTCGATCCATCAGTCCGTCCCGCCTTAGCGGCGGTCGCCCATCAGGCTGAGCAGGAACTGGAACATGTTGATGAAGTCGAGATAGAGGGTCAGGGCGCCGTTGACCGACATCTTGGCCGCCATCTCACCGTTGAAGCCGCCGTAGAGATACATCTCCTTCAGCTTCTGGGTGTCGTAGGCGGTCAGCCCCGCGAAGATCAGCACGCCCAGCACCGAGATGGCGAACTGGAGGGCCGACGAAGCGAAGAAGATGTTCACGAGCGACGCGAGGATGATGCCGATCAGGCCCATCATCAGGAACGAGCCCATGCCCGACAGGCTGCGCTTCGTGGTGTAGCCCCACAGGCTCAGCGAGCCGAAGGCCGCCGCCGTGATGAAGAACACCTGGACCACGCTACCCCCGGTGAACACGAGGAGGAGCGAGGACATCGAGGCGCCCATCACCGCCGCGAAGGCGAAGAACATCGTCCGCGCCGACGAGGCCGACATGCGGTCCATCCGCATCGAGAAGATGAAGATGAACGCCAGCGGGGCGAGCATCAGCACCCACTTGAGCGGGCTGAGATAGAGGGTCTGACCGAACGGGGTCAGAATCGGGCGCGTACCCTGATAGGCCGCGACCGAGGCCATGTTCAGGCCGAGGGCGACGAGACCGGAGATCCCGAGGCCGACGACCATGTTGTTGTAGACGCCGAGCATGAAGGCACGCAGGCCCTGGTCGACCTCGACCTGGGTGCCGGCGTAGCCCGACGGCTGCTGGGCGCCGTACCGGAAGGGGCTGTTCTCGAATGCCATGGGAGTTTCCTTGCGGAGGCTCTCTCAGCGTGGTGTTTCGGGCGAGGCCCACGCAGGACCTCTGGCGCCAGGCTGGCACCTCGAACCGGAATATGTTGCGCGCACGCCTCCGACACAAGTGCCCGGCCACGGTTGCAGGGCCGGTTTTCGATGTCCGGAGGATGTATTTTTCTCCATCGGATCAGGGATTAAAATGCATTCTCCGCGGAGCGGCCGGAGTTCGACTGACGGTTGCCGCCGCTCCCGGTCGAGAATCCGGAGCAAGTCTTGGAGCGTGTGCTTCTCCCAGCGCCGGGCGCAGCGGAGCCGGCCCCCGCGCGGGAGCGGCTCCGGGCCGGCTTACCAGGGCAGCGGGCCCTGCTCGTTCGCGAAGGTCCCGGTCGGACCGTCCGCGCCGAGGAGCGCGTAGGCGATCGCGACGGTCGCGGCCTGCTCGGGCGTCCGGGTACCGGCGTAGTTGGTGGCCTCCGTGGCCGTGTAGCCGGGGCAGATCGCGTTGACCTTGATCCCCTTGTCCCGGAGCTGGGCCGCGTAGCTGAGCGTCAGCGCGTTCAGCGCCGCCTTGGAGGCTTGGTAGATCGGCATGCTGAATCCGGCGAAGGCCCAGTCCGGGTTGGCGCGCAGGCCGAACGAGGCCAGCTCGGACGAGACGTTGACGATGCGGGGGTGGTCCGACGCCTCCAACAACGGCACCATCGCGTCGGTCAGGAGGATCGGGCCGAGGACATTGACCGCCATGGTCCGCCTCAGACGGTCGGAGGCCGTGAGCGTCGGGTCGTGATCCACGCCGATGCCGGCATTGTTGATCAGGATGTCGAGGTATCCGTAGCCCTGCTTGATCAGCGTGGCCAGGTTCGAGGCGCTCGATGCCGCCGTGGTGTCCAGCTCGACGGGGCGGACTTGCAGCCCCTCGGCGCGCAGGGCGTTGCAGGCCGCCTCGCCCCTGCCGAGGTCCCGGCATCCGAGCAGCACCTGGGCGCCCTTCCGGGCGAGGCCGGTGGCGATCGCGAGGCCAATGCCGCGGTTGGCGCCGCTGACCAGGGCGAGGGTGGGTTTCGCGTTCATGTCGTCGTGTCCGCTCTGTTGGAGCCGGACCCTGCCCACGCGGCGCGCAGGAGCGTCGGCCCGGACGTGCCCCCGGCCCGCGGCCGAGGTGCTTGCACCGGCAAGCCGACTCGCTTATCGAACCTCAACCTTAGTTGAGGTCAAGAGGGTGTCGGGCAGGTTGGAGTCGAGCAAGCTGGAATCGAGCATGGGCACGCGGGCGGGACTGTCCCCGTTTCTGACGGTCGGCGAGGTCGCGCGCCGCAGCGGCATCGCGGTCTCGGCGCTGCACTTCTACGAGGCGAAGGGCCTGATCGCGTCGACGCGGACCGAGGGCAACCAGAGGCGCTTCTCGCGCGACATCCTGCGGCGCGTCGCGATCATCCGGGTGGCGCAGGGTCTGGGTGTTCCCCTGGCCGAGATCGCCGGGCTGCTGAAGCCGATCCCGATGGGCAAGCAGCCCACGGCGGCCGCGGTGCGGGCGATGGTCGCCGATTGGCGGGCCGCACTCCAGGCGCGCATCGACGGGCTGACCCGGCTGCGGGACCGGCTGGACGGCTGCATCGGCTGCGGCTGCCTGTCCCAGACAGAATGCCCGCTGCGCAACCCGTCCGACCGGCTCGGCCGCGCGGGCCAGGGGCCGGTGCTCCTGCAGCGCCAAGAGGGCTGACGGGGCTGGCGCCGGCGGGGTCGCCTCCATGCGAACGGCACGTTCCGTCACGTGCTCAAGCTCCGACGGCCAACGCGCGCGTTGAGGTCGGCACGCCACGCCGCGCCGATGCTCCGAGCGGATTTGCCGGCGCTGCGACGGTCCGCCCAGCTCTGAGGCGGTGTCCGGTTGATGGCTTCGGCCCCGCCGTCTTTGCGAGCGGAGCGAAGCAATCCAAGAGCGCCACCCTTGCAGACGTCGCGCTGCCCCGGGTCACTTCGCTTCGCTCGTGATGACGGCAGAGACGCATCAACCGAAGCGTTCAGACGGAAACCGTATGAGGTGGGCTGATCTCGTCCCCGCCGGACGATTCGCAGACTGGAGACGCCGGTGAGCGCGAAACCGGACGATTGGAAGCGGCTTCCCTTCGAGGCGATGTCGCCGATCACGGTCTACGACAGCGACGCCACCATCGCGGCATGAGGCGCGGGTCCCCTCTCCCGTGCGGGAGAGGTCTGCTTTCGCAGAAAGCCGGGTGAGGGATGAGACCTGTCCGGAAGAGGCGCGACCGATCGGCGCCTTGGAAGGTGCGCGCGATCCTGAACCTTCTCGACCCTCACCCCAACCCTCTCCCGCACGGGAGAGGGGGCATGTCGCGCTTGCCACCCGTGTTGGCAGACAATTGTCGGGTACCGTGCGCGCGCCTTCAGATCTGCCGCAGGTACGGCGCCGGCTTCTGCCCCAGGATCCGCCACGTGCCGAGCAGCCCGAGCAGGATCGCCAGCGCCACCGCGGCCCCGGCCGCCATCAGCGCGCCCGACAGATCCAGACGGAAATCGAGGTGCATGACCTTGGCGACGATCACCCAGCCGGCGAAGCTGCCGGCCGCGAGGCCGAACAGGGCCGTGGCGAGGCCGAGCGCCGCGTACTCGATGGCGTAGGCCGAGAGCAGGCGCGATCGGCTCGCCCCCAGCACCTTGAGCACCACGGCGTCGTAGAGCCGCGCCCGGTGCCCGGCCGCGATGGCGCCGGCCAGCACGAACAGGCTCGCCAGCACCGCCACGGCACTCGCCCCCCGGATCGCCAGGACCAGCCGGCCGACGAGGTCGCCGATCGCGTCGAGCGCATCCTTCACCCGCACGGCGCTCACCGACGGGAAGGTTTTCGCGACATCCCGCAGGATGTGGTTCTCGGTGGCCGCATCGGTGCCGCCCGGCAGGGTCAGGGTGGCGAGGTCGGAATGCGGCGCCCCCCGGAAGGTGCCGGGCGAGAACACCATCACGAAGTTGATGCCGAGGTTGCGCCACTCGACCCGGCGCAGGTTGAAGATCGTCGCGGTGAGGTCGCGGCCGAGCACGTTCACCGTCACTGTGTCGCCGCGCTTCAGGCCGAGCTGGCGGGCGAGGTCAGCCTCGAAGGAGACCAGCGGCTTGGCGCCCTGCTCCGGGCTCCACCACGCGCCCTCGGTGAGGTTCGAGCCCTCCGGCACGGTGTCGCCGTAGGTGATGCCGCGGTCGCCGTCGAGCACCCAGGCGGCGTCCTCGGGCGGGCGAATCTGACTCGCCGGCACGCCGTTCAGGGCGACGATCCGGCCGCGCATCATCGGCACGTCCTCGATCTTCCCATTGGGCGCTGCGCGCGCCAAGAAGTCCCGGAACGCGCCCGCGTCCCGCGAGGGGATATCGAGGAAAAAGAGGTTCGGCGCCCGGGCCGGCAGGGTCGCGCTGATCGTGCGGCGGACATTGGCGTCGATCAGGCTGAGCGTCACGAGGAGCGTCACGCCCAGGCCGAGCGACAACACGATGGCCGGAGTCAGCGCGCCCGGCCGGTGCAGGTTGGCCAGCGCCATCCGGGGCGCCGGCCAGCGCGGGTGCGGCAGGCGGCGGGCCAGCGCCATCAGGCCGAGTGCCACCACATGCAGCAGGCCGAACGCGATGGCGGCGGCCGCGATGAAGATCAGCGCCACCCGCCGGTCGAAGGCGGTCGCCACCGATAGGCCGACGAGCGCCGCGAGGCTCAGGCCCAGCAGGACCCGATAGCGCCAGCGCGGGCTGACCCGGGCGGGATCGACCGTGTCGCGAAAGAGGCCGGAGACCGGCACGTCGTGGGCGCGGCCGAGCGGCGTGATCGCGAACGCGAATGCGGTGATCAGGCCGTAGGCAGCGGCGAGCGCGAGTTCCCCCGGGGCGAGCGTGGGGTTGAGCGGCAGCGGCAGGTCGGCCGAAAACAGCGCGTCGAGCACGAAGGGCAGGCTCGCGCCGACGACGAGGCCGATGAGGGTGCCGATCCCGGCAATCAGCATCACCTGGGTCAGGTACAGGGCCACCACCTGCGAGCCCGGCGCGCCGACGCTCTTGAGGGTCGCGATCGCGGGCCGCTTGCGCTCCACGAAGGCGTGGACGGCGTTGCCGACGCCGACGCCGCCGACGATCAGCGCGGTCAGCCCCACGAGCGTCAGGAACTGCGTGAAGCGCTCGATGCTCTTGGCGAAGCGCGGATCGGCGTTGCTGCGCGAGCGGATCTCCCAGCCGGCCTCCGGGGTGGCGGCGCGGATCCGGGCCTGCGCGGCGTCGAGGTCGGCATCGGGGGTGCCGGGCGGCAGGATGAGGCGGTAGCTCCAGCGGTTGAGGCTGCCGGGCTGGACGAGACCGGTGGCGCGCAGCGTCGGCTCGGAGATCATCAGCCGCGGCCCGAAGCCGATGCCGCCGGCGATCTTGTCGGGCTCGGATACGAGGGTGCCGCGGATCGCCACCGGATGGCCGGCCAGCGCGATCCGGTCGCCGACCTTGATGTCGAGCCGGGTGAGCAGCGCCGGATCGGCCAGAGCGCCCGGCACCCCGTCGCGCTCGGCCAGGAGGTTGGCGACGGGCGCCTGCGGATCGGTGGCGAGTTCGCCCGCCGCCGGGTAGGTGGCGGGGTCGACGGCCTTCAGCTCGACCAGGGCCGCGTCGCCGCTGTCGGCCACCGCCATGGCCCGCAGGGAGGCGACGGTATCGAGCTTGCCTTCCCGCGCCAGGGCCTGCTTCTCGGCGTCGGTCGCCTCGCGGTTGATGAGGTTGTACGCGAGATCGCCCCCGAGGATCCGCCGGCCCTCCCGGCCGAGCCCGTCCGAGAGCGAGCGCGAGATCGACGCCACGCCCGCGATGGCCATGACGCCCAGCGCGATGCAGGCGAGAAACACCG
>NZ_JALNUM010000016.1:0-74479 GCF_026540795.1 Methylobacterium sp. GC_Met_2 | reverse complement strand
GGGGAGTCACCGTTCCTGCACTACGTGCGCGTCGGCCGCGCCGCCGGCCTGATGGGCTGCCCCGAGGATCTCGGGACGCTCCCGCCGCTCACCGCCCCCGATCCGCGCGACTGGGACGGCCTGCCCCCCGCCCGGCCGATCGCGGACGCCCACGTGCTGGTCATCGTACCCGTCTACAAGGGACGCGCCGAGACCCTGCGCGCGCTCCACGCCTGCCTGTCCCGGCCCCAGGCCACACCCTTCACCCTGCTCGCCGTCAACGACCGATCCCCCGACCCGGACCTCACCCGCGACCTCGCAGACCTCGCCGCCCGCGGCCTGTTCCACCTGGTCGAGAACGAGACCAACCTCGGCTTCGTCCGCTCGGTCAACCGCGCGCTGTCCCTGCGCCAGGGCCGCGCCGTCGTCCTGCTCAACTCCGACGCCCAGGTGTTCGGCGACTGGCTCGACCGCCTCGTGGCCCACGCCGAACCCGCCGATCCGGCCACCCCGCGCGTGGGCAGCGTCACGCCGCTGTCCAACAACGCCACGATCTGCTCCTACCCGCGCTTCAACGCCAACAACACCATGCCGCTCGAGATCGCACCGCCCGACCTCGACCGCCTCGCCGCCGCGACCAACCCCGGCCGCAGCCTGCCCGTGCCCACCGGCGTCGGCTTCTGCATGCTTATGACCGCCCACGCCCTCGACGCCGTGGGCGAGCTCGACGCCGAGGCCTTCGGCCGCGGCTACGGCGAGGAGAACGACTGGTGCCTGCGCGCCGAGAAGGCGGGCTTGCGCAACCTGCTGGCCGAGGACGTCTACGTCTACCATGCCGGCCAGATCTCGTTCGGCGCCGAGGGCGGCGGCGGGGCCGGCGGCGCCTACGACGAGGGCCAGGCCGCGCTGCTGGCCAAGCACCCCGACTACCCGGCCCGCGTCGGCCAGTTCGTCCAGGCCGATCCCGGACGGCACGGCCGGGCGCGGCTCGACCTGGAACGGCTGGCCCGGCACCTCGCCGGACGGGCGCTGCTGTTCGTCACCCACAGCTGGGGCGGGGGCATCCAGCGCCACCTCGACGACCTGATCGCCCAGGCTAGGTCCGAGGGCACCCCCGTGGTGCTGCTGCAGATCGACCGCACGCGCAACCTCGAGGTGCACGTCGCCTACCGCGGCGCCGAATTCCTGTACCTGCCCAACCTCGACAGCCTGTACCTGCCGCGCGACGCGGACGAACTCGCCGGGTTCGTGGCCACGCTGGCGCCGCGGCTGATCCACGTGCACTCGCTGGCGGGCCTGCGCTGGGCGGCGGCGCGGGCGCTGATGGACGTGGTGGCGGGCTCCGGCCGCCCCTACGCCTGGACGCTGCACGACTACTCGCCGGTGTGCCACCGCAACCACCTGGTTCAGCCGGACGGGCGCTATTGCGGGCTTGCGGCGGTCGCGGAGTGCCGGGGCTGCCTGGCGCGGGACGCGGACGGGTTCGAGGAGCCGGATCCGGGCGAGCGGCGTGCGGTGTTCGGGCGGTTCCTGGGCGGGGCCGCGCGGGTGTTCGCGCCGTCCTCCGACACGGCGGGGCGGATCGGGCGCGTGTACCGGGATCTGGCGATCACGGTGCGGCCGCACGCCGAGCCGGAGCGCGCGGTGCGCACCACCGCGCCGCACCGGCCGGGGCGCGTCCGGCGCGTCGCCGTGCTCGGGGCGATCAGCGCCACCAAGGGCGGGCTGGTGCTGCAGGCCCTGGCGACCGATGCGCAGACGCGCAATCGGCCGCTGCGCTTTGCCCTGGTGGGCTTCTGCGACCCGGCGCTGGAAGGCGGGTTCGAACGTGCCGGCGTCACGCGGACCGGACGCTACGCGAGCGACAACGAGGCGCTGGATCTCGTCTGGCGCGTCGCAGCGGATCTGATCCTGCTCCCGGCGATCTGGCCGGAGACCTATTCCTACGCGCTGACGCTGGCGTTGCGCACCGGCCTGCCGGTAGCAGCCTTCGACCTCGGGGCACCGGCCGACCGGCTGCGCGCCGATCCGGACGGCCATCTCCTGCCCTATGCCCTGGCCGACGACCCATCCGCCTGCAACGATCGCCTGCTGGCCATCCCGCTCCCGGGCCGGGCCCGCACCACCATCGAGGCCGCCACGTACGACGACCTGATGCGCGATTATTACGGACTCGCCGCAGAGCAGGCCGAGCCGAGACTCCCCTCCAGCGAGGACGCCGCCTGACCATCGTCGCCCGGAGGCCTGCAGCGCGGCGGGCTTCCGAATCCGGCGCGGTTCGACACCGTTGGAGCCCGAGCGAGATACGGTATACGACCCCATGTTCGAGCGTCACAGCTATCATCCCGATCTCGTCGAGGTCGCACAGGGCCGGCCATTATCCGTCATCGATCAGGACGCTAGCGCCGGGCAGCTCCAGATCGACCTCGGCCTGCGCTTTCCCGTCCATTCCCTCGCGGTCGATCCGCCTGACGGGGCGGCCGTCCCGGGCGGCGATCGGTCCGTCAGCTTCTCCGACGACGGACAGGTCTGGTCGTTCCCCGAGACCGTCTCGCCCCCTGACGGCGAGCCGCCCGCATCACGGATCCTGATCGCGCCGGGGCCGGCGAGCTGGGCGCGCTACATCCGCATCCCGGTCCAGCCGGGGCGACGGGCGGACGAACACGCGGCGCAGATCTGGAGCGCGCGTGCCGCCGTCGACCTGATGGTCATGCGCACGCTCTGGGACGTCGCGTTCTCCATCCTCACCGAGGATCCGGAGATCGACGTCTATCGGGCCTACCGGTTGCTCGGCAGCCCCAATCAGGCGGGTTTGTCGCTCGTCGGAATC
The DNA here is from genome assembly GCF_026540795.1 of Methylobacterium sp. GC_Met_2. Taxonomy (NCBI): domain Bacteria; kingdom Pseudomonadati; phylum Pseudomonadota; class Alphaproteobacteria; order Hyphomicrobiales; family Methylobacteriaceae; genus Methylobacterium; species Methylobacterium sp. GC_Met_2. Next base: position 71,670 of record NZ_JALNUM010000016.1, on the reverse strand, counting down.
GATCTCTACGAGAACGGCGCCTTCGGGAACTTCATCATCCAGTGCCTGCTGGCGATCGGCATCTGCCGGGCACTCAAGCTCAAATACCTCAAGCTGTCGATCATGGACCGCAGCGAGGTCATCGCCCTCCAAGAGCCGCAGGAGATCGGCGGCATCACGTTCATCCCCGCGAACCACCCGCTCCCGGACGACGGGTATTTCCTGTCCGGCATGTTCTTCGACGTGAACATCCAGAAGCTGGCCGGCGAGCTCGATCAGGCCGAGTCGCGCCATATCATCACCCATTACATCCGGCCGCTCTTCGGCAGGCTGCCCGCGCAATTCCCCGAGAAGCCGGACGATCAGCTGCTGATCCATATCCGCTCGGGTGATATCTTCAGCACCTGGGTCGCGCCCCATTACCCGCAGCCGCCGCTCGCGTTCTACCAGCTCGTCATCCAGCGCCTGCTGCGGGAGAAGCGGATCGGCTCGATCAAGATGGTGTTCGAGAACCGCCTCAACCCCGTCATCGACCGGCTGGAAGCCTATATCGCCGGCCTCGGCATCCCGCTCACGACGCAGAGCGGAACGCTCGCGGAGGACGTGACGGCGCTCGCCAACGGCCGCTACCTCGTGTTCGGCCTCGGCACGTTCGGACCCGGCGTGTGCCACCTGTCCGAGCATGTCGAACAGGTCTTCTACTTCGCGTCCGGCTGGCCGCAGCATTTCCGGGGCATTCCGACGATCGGACGCCTCACCGAGGTCGTCGACACGGCGGGCGGATACACGAAGGTCGGGGAATGGGATAACTCCCCCGAGCGCCGCCAGCTGATGCTCGACTACCCGATCGAGAACCTCGCCTTCGACGATTCCGGCTCCGCGTAGCGAGCCCAACCCGCGATCGGGACTTGCGCGGCCGTGCCGATTAGCGGGACATCGGCGACCCGCGTCGGGTCGCGGCGCCGGAGAACGCACTTGGCCAGCACCGATCCGTCATCCACGTCCCTGCACGTCAATGCCTTCGCGATGCACCGGGCCGAGGTGCTGATGCGGCTGCGGCGCCGGCTCCGGCCGTGCCACACGACCCTCGTCAGCTTCGCCGCCAAGTACCATTACGTGGAGACTCAGCGGCGCCTTGCGGCCGCCGCGGCGGCGACGGGCGATTTCGACACGATCGAGAGCTGGTCCCCCGACCGCCTCCGCGAGACGCAACACTACCAAGCGCACCGGGAGATCCTCGACCGGTCCCGGGGCGCCGGGAACTGGGCCTGGAAGCCCTACATCATCGCGCAAGCCCTGGAGCGGCGGCGCGACGGCGACTTCATCGTCTTCACCGATACCGGAATGCAGGCGATCGGCGACGATCCGATGCCGCCGGTGGCGCCGCTGCTGACCTGGCTCGCCGGCTCGGAGCGCCGGGTCGCGGTGGGCGTGCTGCACGGGAAGCCGCAGCGGGCCTGGACCAAGCGCGACTGCTTCGTGCTCATGGAGTGCGATTTTGAGCGCTACTGGAATATCGACCAGATCCAGGCCACCTGGATCGCCTTCATGGTCAGCCCCGCCACCCGTCACCTCGTCGCCGAGTGGCTGCGCTACGCGGGCGACGCCCGGGTCGTCACCGACCTGCCGAACCAGATGGGCCTGCCCGATCTCGACGGCTTCATCGATCACCGCTTCGATCAGAGCATCCTGTCGAACCTGATCTACAAACTCGACCTCGAAATCGCGCCGCTGCGGCAGGCCTCGAAGCAGATCCGGACCCTGATCGAGGAGCTGGAGACCGACACGCTGGTGGCGACGCGGCCGTCCGAGAACATCGCGCTCGGCAAGACCTGGACGGCAAGTTCCGCCTCGCCCTGGTCGGGGACGACCGGGACCTACGGCGAACGCACCACCGGCGATCCGTCCTTCTTCTTCCACACGGCGCTCGAGCAGACCCCCTGGTTCGTCCTCGATCTCGGCGCCGTCACGCGCGTCTCGGAGATCCGGATCTACAACCGCTGGGGGCAGCCCAGCGAGCGGGCGCAGCTGATGCGGGTCTGGCTGGGCGAGACCGAGGACAGCTACCGGCTGGTCTTCGACGCCGTGGATGCCCATTGCCACCCCGGACTGCCCCTGCACCTGCGGTTCGACGGGGCCCGATTCCGCTACCTGAAGATCGATCTCGACGAGGAGCAGCACCTGCACCTCGACGGGATCGAGGTCTTTGCCGCCCACCGGGACGGCGACGCGACCGAGCGCGCGTGAGCCCGGTGTCGGACAAGCCGTTGTTCCCCCTCGGGCCGATCCTGTTCTTCGGGGATTCCCTGACCGCGGATCTGACCGCCGAGACGCCGGACCTGTTCTCCGGACCCCAGACGGTCGCCCGCGGTATCGCCGGCCAGTCCATCCGGGACATGGCGCGGCGGCTACGCTCCGACATCGCCCTCTACGGCGCAAAGGGCCTCCACCTGATCGGCGGCCGGGACGACATCCTCACCCCCGGTCGCGCGGTGTCGCTGGACGGTCTCGTAGCCGACCTGACCGCCATGCTGCGGGACGCGCGCGACCTCCATGTCCGGACCTGGGTCGGCGCGATCCCGCCGGTCGATCCGGCCGCGCCCGCGGCGGCCGGGCTGCCGGTCCACCTCATCGGCGCGGTAAATGCGTGGCTGCGCGCGCACGCGGGCGATTACGGGGCACTGTTCATCGATTACGAGGCCGTGCTGGCGGGCGAGGGTGGGGCGCTCCGAACGACTTTCAGCGACGACGGCGTTCGCCTCAACGCCGCCGGCATCGCGGTGCTACGAGCGGCCATGATGGCGGCGCTCACCGCCCCGGGCGTCGAGCAGATCTGGGCGCCGCCCGAGAGCGAGGATGCCGCGCGCCGGCGCAAGTTCCTGCACCATTTCGGCTATCTGGACTCGAACACGCGCTATCCGAGCCCGTTCATCCAGTTCGCCGGCAAGCCGGGGGCGAGCCATTACGGCGTCCCGTTCGATGCCGATGGCTTCCTCAACGCCACCCCGATCGCCGAGCGCAAGCCCGAGGGCGAGACCCGAATCCTGGTCGTCGGTGATTCGACCACGATCGATGGCGGCGACATCGCCAACACGCTGCCGGGCCGGATCGAGCGGATCCTCCGCACCGACGGGCTAGGGCGCGCAAAAGTCTACAATTTCGGGGTGATGTCGAGCTGCCTCACCCAGATGACCCACCTGATCTGGTCGCGGCTGGTGACCTACGGCCCCGACGCGATCCTCGTGCTCAGCGGCAGCACCGACCTGTTCCAGCCCTGGACATACGATCCCCGGCCCGGCCACCCCTACAACGCCTTCATCACGCAGCGTCTCTACGACCACTTCTTCGACACGCACGACCCGCGGGCGCGGGAGGATGGCCTGTCGTACGACGCGCTGATCACGCTGATCTACGAGGCGCTGAAGCGGCTGCGCGCGGAGGTGGGCTGGCAGAGCCCGGGCTGGGAGGATTCCATCGTCCACCATTACGAACGCGCCGCGCACCGCCTCACCAAGCTGTCCCACGATCACGCGGTGCCGATCATCAGCGTCCTGCAGCCCACGGTCCTGCGCAAGCGCCACCTCACCGAGGTCGAGCGCGGCGTCGCCTCGGGGGCGTTCCTGGCCTATCTCGACCGCCAATACGCCAAGCTGGAGGCGTTTACGGCCGAGCTCGCGGCGCGGCGCCCCTACCGGCGGACCTTCACGGCCCTCGACCTCAGCGGGATCTTTCGCGATCGGGAGGCGGGGACGTTCTACGACATCGTCCATTACGACGATGACGCCCGGGAGATCGTGGCGACGCGGCTGGCGGGCGAGATCCGCGGCGCCCTGGAGCGGGCCCGGGCGCGGACGCCGCTGGAGTGCGTGAAACACCTGCTCGGTGGTCGGAAGCGATAAGAAGGTTTGGCAAACGCCAAGCCTTCACTGCAATCGACGTCAGGCCACTCAGGCAGGTTCGTAGCGCTGCACCTTCGAGAGGTCCGCCTCGGCCTCCGCGTGCGAGAGGTCGTGCGCGGTCTGAAGGTTGAGCCAGAACTGGGGCGTTGTTCCGAACCGGAGGCTGAGGCGAAGCGCAGTATCCGCGGTCACACCGCGGCGTTCGCGGACGATCTCGCTGAGCCTGTTGGGCGGGACATCGATCTCAGCCGCGAGGCGGTTGGCGCTCAGGCCGAGCGGCCCCATGAACTCTTCGCGGAGAACCTCACCGGGATGCGTGCGCAGGCGGGGCATGGGGTTTATCCTCTGTGATAATCCACGATCTCGACATTCTCCGGTCCAGTGTCGCCCCACGTGAAGCAGATGCGCCACTGGTCGTTGATGCGGATGCTCCACTGTCCGTGGCGGTCCCCGCTCAGCTTCTCAAGCTGATTGCCGGGCGGCGATCGCAGGTCGCCCAGCGCGGCTGCGGCATCGATCATGTCGAGCTTGCGCACGGCAGCGGCTCTAAAGGCGCGCCACTGCCGGTGGCAGGTGTCGTGGAGATGGAGCGCCTCCGTGGCCTTGTCCGCGAAACTATGAATCATCGGCCTTTGTTACGCGATACGTATAACGTATCAAACCGGATGATTGAGAGCAACAATCCCGGTCCGCCTTCTTGTTCGAGGATGCAGGCAGAAACCCGTGTGGCGATCGCCTTCGCCGCCGAGAGATCACGATATGCGCCTGCACAGGGATGAGAGCCGGATCAAGCCCGCCGCTTGCAGACGGCCCCACCTCTGGCGCGACGCGACGGTCCGAGGGTTCGCGTCGTTCCGCGCGCGAGGACGGGATCAGCCCCGCTCGGCCGCCCGCTTCACCCGGTGCGTGAAGATCACCGAAAGCCACGGCACCACCGCGTGCTCGACCTCGATCGAGAGCAGCACTTCGAGGTGGAGCGCGTAAGGCAGGGTGACGCGGAAGCCGCAGCGGGCCTCGTCCATGGTGGTCGGCATGTCGCCGAGCACCGCCGCGATCACGTCCGGCCGGTGCACGTCCACGGGGATGCGCTGAACCTCGCCGTCAATCTCCGCGACCAGCGTCGCCTTGGCGCGGTTCGCCGAGACGACCCAGCCGGACAGCACCACCTGCCCGTCCTGGATCTCGGCCCAGACCCGGTCCTGGGGGGCTTCGAGATTGGCGCGGGCGAAGGAATCCGGCAGCTCCCCGTCGAGCGCCGCGATGGTGCAGCCGACCTCGTACTTCTCGAAGCCGCGCCCCTCGCCGAAGATGCCGGCGAACTGCTTCTGATACTCGGCGATCCGGGCGTTCTTGATCTCCTCGGGCAGACCCGACCACTGGCCCTTCTCCTGGACCGTGTAGACCGACAGGATCTCGCGCAGGAACGCGATCCGGCCCTTGTCGGCGACGTAGAGGTTCATCAGCCAGTCGGCCGCCGCGGCGTTCTCGTAATAGGCCTCCGGCACCCGGCGCAGGGCTTCGGCGCGGTAGAAGCAGCAGGAGAAGTTGGCGGTCAGCGGCGCGTTGGCCAGGACCGGGAAGCTGATCGTGCCGGTCGGATACCGGCCCTGCTCGTCGTGCGGCAGGTAGGAACCGGTCGCCGGGTAGTGCAGCAGCACCCAGTTGAAGCACATGTCGAGCTTGCGGTCGTTGCGCAGCATCCGCATCTGCATCGCGACCTTACGGTCCGACAGCCAGTAATCGTCGGCCTCGCAGAACGCGACGTAGCGGCCCGTGCAGGCGGAGAGGCAATCCTGCATGTTGCGCAGCATGCCGAGATTCTGCGGCCGGGGCCGGACCACGATCCGCTCCGGGTCGCGCGCCCGGTAGGTCTCGACGATCCCGGCCGTCCCGTCGGTCGACTTGTCGTCGCCGATCACCACCTGCATCCGGAACAGGCCGCGCTGCCGCAGGATCGCGTCGAGGCAGCGGCCGATATCGGCCGCATGGTTGTAGGCCGTAACGATGACGCTGACGGTGAGTTGCTCCACCAGCCACGCGCGCAGGGCCTCCGGCTCGCCGGAGAGATCATCCGGCGCGTCGAGGCCCATGTCGCTCAGGGCGTCCCGGGCGATGTCGGGATTGGCCTCGATCAGCCGCCCGAGGCTCGCGACATCCTCCTCGTCGAGATAGGCCTCGGCCAGCCGGCGGAAGATCGCTTTCTGCGACGCCTCGTAGCCCGAAGCGTAGCGGCCGCCGAAATGGCCGCGCAGCTTGCGGAAGAACGCGATCTCAGAATTGCCGAGCTTCTTGTGCCGGGCGAGTTCGGTGGCGTAGGTCGCCCACATCCCGGCGGCGTGCTTGCGGTAGACCGCCATCACCTCCGGCAGGAAGCCGATGCGCCCGACCTCGGCATGCATCAGGTGGACGTACCAATCGCCGGGAGCGATGCCCTCGTCGAACACGAACGCTTCGGCGCCGTGATAGCGCCAGCGGTAGAGCACGCTGTTGGTCTGGACGAAGTTGTGGGTCACGAGGTCGGACAGCGACGGCTGCGGGCCGCACTGCTTCGGGTAGATCTCCTCGACCCCCGGCATGTCCTCGTGGACGACCCGCACCGGGTGGAAGCAGAGGGTGAATTCCGGGCGCGCCCGCAGGAAATCGACCTGTTTCTGAAGCTTGCGCGGATCGGTCCAGTAATCGTCGCCTTCGCAGATCGCGACGAATTCGCCGCGGGCGCGGGCCGTGAGGTCGGCAAAGTTCTTGTTGGGCCCGAGATTTTCGGTGCGCAGGACCGCCACGAGGTTGGGATGGCGCGCGGCGTATCCGGCGATGATCTCGGCGGTGCCGTCGCTCGACCGGTCGTCGCCGACGAGCAGCTCGAACGGGAAGTCCGTGGCCTGCCCGAGGATGCTCTCCAGGGTCTGCCGGATGAACGACGCCTGGTTGTAGGTGATGCACAGGACCGACACGACCGGCCGGTTCCAGGCCGGCGCGGGCTGCGTCTCGGCCCGCGCCCGGACCCAGGCCGCAAAGGGATTGGCGAAGCCGCCGTCGAAGGTCTCGTCCGGCGGGGCCGTGAAGTCGGCCCTGGGCCGGCGCCCGAGGCGGGCGCCGTACTTCACGTAATGTTCGAGGGGCGACAGGTCGGTCAGGCCGACCTCGGGATAGCGCGTCGCGTACCAGATGTGGTCGAACAGCCCGCTCGCGTAGATCGTCGCGAAATCGTCCTGCCACGGCTCGAGCGCGGGTGCGGCGTCTCCTGCACCGTCCTGCATCAGTCAGATCCCTCGCAGATGCCTCGAACGCGCGTCACCGGGCCGCCTCTCCGACCATACCCTCAGAGGGTGCTGGGGAGGCGCCCCTCCTCGGAGCCGTGATTGTAATAGTGCTGCGTCGGGTCCGCGCCGGCATTCGCGACGTCGTCGTTGCACGCGAGATAGAATTGGCGGTCGAACAGCCCGGAGGTTTCGAGCCACTCGAGCATCGTCGCCTCGGGGACGACAGGCGCGCGATCGGGCGTGGCGGCGGCGGCCTCGCGATAGAGGTGCGCGAACCGGGCGATCCGGGCGGCAACGTCCTTGGCGGCCGGGCGGCGCACCGAGGAGGCGACGACGCTCGACTGTTCACCGGGACGGCGGCGCTGGAGATCGGCCTCGGCCAAGCGGACCAGACGGGCCAGCTCGCCCTGCGCTTCCTTGAGCCTTCCTTGCGTCTCGGCGAGTTCGGCCCGCAGCGTTTCTACGTCCTCGCCCAAGGTCGGCTCCGTCTCAGCCACGACGTCCGACGAGGCGTGCACACGGCCCTGTGTACGGCCATGGGCAGGATCGGCCGGAAACCGGCGCGATGGAATACCCCCTGTCGGGTGAGGCGGGGTGATACGATCGGCCCCCGGACCGGTCAACCCTGCGCCCGGCGACAGGTGCGGCGCCAGCCGGGCGACCGTCGGCCCCCGCGAACGGCTCCGCGTCTCTCCTTCCCCACTCTGCGGGCGACGGGTTACACAGGTTCGCGGCACGCAGCGTGTGACAGAGCGCGACGCCCCCCCCTCCCGAGCGGGAGAGGGTTGGGGTAAGGGACGAGAACGTTCAGGATCGATCGCACTCCCGCCGAGCGTCGAGGGCGCGCCCCATTCGGAAAGAACTGATCCCTCGCCCTGTCCCTCTCCCGCTCTGGAGAGGGGACCTGCGTCCCTTCAAGCGGCCGGGCGAACCGGCCCCGAAACCTCAACCCTGTGTAGCTCGCAGCCCTGCGGGGGGAGGAAGGGTGCGCGTGGCGTCTCCGGACTGTCCAGCCTGCCGAACGACTGAGAAAGCTTCAGCCAGCGATATCTAAGCTCGGTAAGGGCGATCGACGAGGGTGGCCGTCAGCGCTGCCGATCCCTCGCCGTGCATCCGGTCACCGGTGGATCTGAGCGCGCCGGGCGGACCAACATCGACGCCCCGTCGGTTCAGGCCGCCAGCCCGATTCCGCCCCCGGCCTCGTCCCCGGCGGGAACCGACGATCCCGGGTATCGCAGGCGCCAGCCGGCGAGCGTCAGCAGGACGGCCGGCACGAGGAGGATCAGCATCAGGCCGACGATGCTGACATGGCCGACGAGGCGCCCGTACAGGCCGCCCGTGACCCCGTAGTACCAGGACGCGAGCGTCATGCCCGCGGCCGAGGCCAGGAGGATCGCGGGGATCTTGAACCAGAGCGGCAGGGCTTCCGGCGGGCGAGAGCGCGACTTGGACGGGGCGGTCTGCGCCTGGCCGAGGTCACGTTTCGCGAGGAGTGCTTCGACCTGTCTCTCGAAGTCCGCCTGAACCGTGCCCTGGGCCTGCGGCGCCGGCTGGTCGGCCCCCAGACCGTCGGTGAGCGGACCCGGGATCGCGGCCTCGGCGGCGACCATCAGGCGCGCCTCGTGCCGGCGCATGAACAGCCACAGCGCGACCGCGCCGAGCAGCACGAAGGCCAGCAGCCCGAGGCCGACCGGCCCCATGACGTTCTCGATCGAACGGCCGCAGAGATAGGCGCCGAAGCCCATGATCGAGGCCCAGGCGACGCCGCCCAGCGCGTTGAAGGCCATGAAGCGCCGCGCATCGAGCTTGTTCACGCCGGCCAGCACCGCCGCGTAGGCGCGCAGCATCGCGGTGAAGCGGCCGAAGAACACGATCTTCCCGCCATGCCGGCGGAACAGGTACTGGCCGAGCTTGAGCCGCCCGTGATCGAGACCGATCAGGTGCCCCTTGCGCAGGAGCAGCGGCAGGCCCCAGCGGCGACCGACCCAGTAGCCGCCATTGTCGCCCAGGATCGCGGCGGTCGCGGCGATCGCCACCACGAGAACAATATTGATGTTGCCGGTGCTGCCGGCATAGGCCGCCGCCGTCAGGAGGACCGTCTCGCCGGGCAGGGGCAGCCCGGCGCTCTCCAGCGTGATGATCACGAAGATGGCGATGTAGCCGTAATGCGCGATCAAGTCGGCGATCGGCAGATCGTGAAGGAAGGACATGCGGTCTCCTCGCGGATCGGAGTGCCGCGCTGTCGCCGACAATCGTGGCCACTCCGGGGCGGGCCGCGTCAGGCCTCGCGGGTAGCACGGGGATTGGCGGAATCCGCCAGATGGGCCCGCATCCACGCGATGGTGCCGGTGAGGCCCTCGCACAGCGCGACGCGCGGCTGCCAGCGGAGTTCCGATCGGATCAAGGCCGTGTCGAGGACGTTGGCCGGCACGTCGGCGGCCCGGCTCGACTTGTGCACGCAGGGCAGGCGGTCCCGCCCGAAGGCCGCTTCGAGCGCGGCGATGATCTGGTTGACGCTCAGGCCCACGCCGCTGCCGACATTCAGGATCTTGTGCGGCCCGTCATAAGTCACGGCGGCCAGGAACGCGTCGCTGACGTCGTCGATGTGGAGGAAGTCGCGGACGACCTCGCCGGTGCCCCAGACTTCCAGCGGCTGGTCCGTGAGGACGCGCTGGACGTAGCTCCCGATCAGCCCCTGGTGCTTGGTGCCGAGCTGGAAGCGGCCGTACGGATTGGCGATCCGCAGGATCTGGTAATCGATCCCGTGGAGATGACGGTAGAGGTAGAGCGACTTCTCGATCATCAGCTTGCTGATGCCGTAGGCCGAGATCGGATCGGTCGGTGCCTGTTCCGAGATCGGGATGGCGCGCGGGATGCCGTAGATCGCGCCGCCGGAGGACGCGAACACGAGCTTCCGGATCCGGGCCGAGCGGCAGATCTCGAGCAGGTGCAGGGTGGCGATCGGCGTGGCCGCCAGTTCCGCCGACGGATCCCGGTTCGAGCTTTCCGGGATCGACCCGGCGATCAGGTGGAAGACGACGTCCTGGCGCTCGACCGCGTTGGCCATGGCGAGGCGGTCGGCGAACTGACCCGTCACCCGGGCGACGCGCCGGTCGAGCAGCGCGGGCTGGGGATGGCTGCGGCTGAAACAGGTGACCTCGGCGCCCGCCTGCGCGAGGCGGTTGCATAGGTTCAGCCCGAGGAAGCCGCTGCCGCCCAGCACAAGGCAGCGCAGCCCCGACAGGGACGGTGCGGGCTGGCCGGATCCGGCGGGATCGACCGGCGATGCGTCCGGCCGGGTTCCGCTCATGGGTGGTGTTCGGCGCCGGGCCGGGCCGGCGGGGCGTCCTCTGCCAGTCGGTCTGCATCGGCGGGATCGGCCTCGCGCAACGCGATTATCTGCTCGAGCAGGGCCAGGGCGGATTGCTGAAGCGCCAGACAGGTCGGCTCCAGCGGCGCCTTCCCGCAGGCCCGGGCCGCCGCGTAGGCGGCCGCGTAGGCCGCGTCCCAGCCGGCGGCGAGGATCCGCGGGCCGGCGGCCTCCAGATCATCCCGGATGGTCGCCCACGCGGCCTGATGCGCCGCGTCCCAGGCCGCAGCCCGGACATCGCTGCCGGTCTGCCGCAGGGTGAGGTTCGCGACCTTCGCGCGCTTGCGCGCCCGCTCCAGATGATCGCACCAGGCGGCGAGATCGGCGATGTCGGTCAGCTCCGGCAGGCCGGCCAGCGCGTCCCCTTCCACATTGAGCTTGGCGAGGCGGAACCACGCCGGCAGGTGGGTGCGGACGAGCCAATCGGCCGCCAGGGCGACCCGCCGGCGCTCCAGCGCCTCCGAGCCGCGCGTGCCGACGAGTCGCGGGACGAGCGGCAGGATCAGGGCGTCGCGCGCGTCCTGGGGCAGGCGGTCGCTCCAGGTTCGGACGAAGGTGGCGAGGGTCGGCGACGCGCAGGCGGGCTGGTCCGAATGGGGCTCGGCGGCGACGTAGGCCACCGCCTCCAGGGCGCACAGGCCGGACGCCGCGTCCGCATGCGGCCCCGCCGCCAGCGTCCTGTCGCGCGCGAGCCGGTCGTGTTCGACGCGGGCCGGCGCGCCCGCCGGAGGGGGCTCGGTCCGTTCTGCCGCGCGATCCGGCACCCGGATCGGCCGGTCATCCGCGGCCGGCGGCGGGAAGCCGGCCCGTATGCCGCTCGCGACCTCGTTTTCGAGGGCCGCCACGGCGGCCACGACCTTCGCCGGATCGACGGTGTAGCTGACGTGGAAGGCGTGCACGCCCGGGCGGTGGAGGGTTTGGCCGCGCAGGAACAGGATCCGGGCACCGCCCACCTCGATGTAGCTGGCGTAGCCCCGGAAATTGAACGCCCGCTCCTCGTGGATCAGGCCCAGGATCCGGCATCCGGGCCGGCAGAACAGGGCGTTGCTCAGGGCCGAGCTCGACGAGCCGACCACCAGGGCGGCGGAATGGAACGCCTCGACCTGTTCGAGGAACGACATCGTCTCCGGATAGATGACCTCGAAGCCCAGGGGGAGCAGGCGCTCGGCAATCTCCGCCTCGTTGACGAGGGCGCGCTGGCTGAAGGCCTTGCGGGAGATGAACAGGCGCCGGTCGGTCCGGCCCGAGAGGACCCCGCGCTCCCGCGCGCGCGTCAGGATCTGGTCGCGTACGGCAGCAAAGACGTCGGCCGGCCAGATCGCATCGTAGACCGGCCGCCCCGGCTTCATCTCGAACGGGAAGAAAGCCGGCGGCGGCGCCATCCCGAGGCGCCCGAACGCGACCGGCCGGGGCGGCAGCTTGATCACGGGCCGGTCCCGCGTGTCGAGCAGACGCAGGATCTCCTCGTGCGAGGCAGGCATGTGGTCGTCGATGCAGAGCGGGATCCCGTCCGGGCAGCGCGAATCGTTGTAGCAGAGCATCCGCGGGACGAACTCGCAGAACCAGTGCCCGTAATTCCGGCTCTGGAGGCCGAACATCATCAGCCCGGCCTCGACCCGGTGCGGATCCTCGGGCACCTCCACGAGGGCGCGCGTCTCGGCGAACGCGGCCATCATGATCTGGTCCGGATTGATCCCGTCCTGAAGCAGGATGTCGGGCCGGCGCGGATGCGCGGCGAGGTCGTAGACCAGCGTGTCGCCCGCGATGACGACGTTGCTGCGCGGGAAGGCGTGGGCGCCGTCCAGGAAGGCCAGGTATTGCGACGGTATGTCGAGCTCGCCCGGCTCGGAGGTGAGGGCAGGGGGCGGCTCGAAGAAGCGGAGGTCGGGCGGCGCGATCCGGCGGCGCGGCAGCAACTCCGTGTAGGCGGCGCCCCCGCCGGCGGCGAGCGTCGCGGCGTTGACGATGTCGTAGGCGCGCAAGGGCCCTGAGCGATAGACGTGCCGCGTCGGCTCGTGCAGCGCGATCGCATCCGCGTGGCGCCCCTCAGCGAGCAGGGCATCGATCTGCAGCCGGCGCAGGTTCCGGACCTTGGTGCTCAGGGCGAAGCCGTCCTCTGTGGTGACGCCCTCGTCACCGCCGTTCAACTCGTAGGCCAGCCGATAGCTGTGCACGCAGGCTTCCGGCTCATGCCCGCATTCGGCGATCCAGCCGAGCCGCAGCAGGGTGGCCACGCCTTCGCGGATGGCGGCGGGGTCGCCCTCCGCACGCAGTTCGGAGACGGCGGCGGTGGCCTCCGCGTAGCGGCCGTGTTCGCAGAGGTCGCGCAGCCGCGTGGTGACGGCCGCCAGGGCCCAGCGCTCGCGCGTGTCGGGGGTGATCGAACCGATCAGCGCGTAGGTGTCGGCGGCGGCGCCGAGCTGGTCGTCGCCCTCCAGCCGGAACGCCAGCGCCTCGAGGTGCCGCCGGATCCTGGCGGTGCATGCGCCGGCCGGATCGCCGCCCTCGACGGTCGCGCGCAGCCGCGCGAGGACATCCGCGGCGTTGTCGCGCGTGATCGTCCGGATCAGGTCGATGAACGTCTCCGCCGGCCTCATGCCCGTCCCACGCCCCGCGTGTCCTCGCCCGCTGGCGCGCCCGGTTGCGGCGTGCCGATCCCGGCGGTCTACTGGAACGCGGGCACCGTGACGAGGCATCGCCGCTGGAGAGCCCGCGGAGACTCGTGTAGGGCAGGGCCCCGACAGCCAGGAAGGCCCAGGCAGGGGACCCCGCGCATGGACGTTCGCCCGAGCGGCAGGCAGCCGTCAGCTCCGAGCTGGAACCGGTCGCGGCCCAGGGCGCGATGACGGTCCGCCTCGTCCTGTACGGCGCCGGCGCCCTCGCCCGCGAGATCGTCGACGCCCTGGAGCGCCTGAACGCGCACGGTACGTCGATCGCGCTGCAGGCGAGCATCGTCGATCCCGGACTCGACGCGCCGGAGATTTTTCGCGGCCGGCCGGTGGTCCGGGATGTCCGCGCCTTCGCGGGCGACGATGGCCTGCGCTTCGTCGTCGCCCTCGGCGAGCCCGAGCCCCGGGCCCGGGCAGCCGCGCATCTGCGGAACACGATCGGCGCCCGCTTCGCCTCGATCATCGATCCCGGCGTGCTGATCGGTGGCAGCAGCCGGATCGGCGCGGGTGCGGTGATCCTCGGGCATTCCTCCGTCACCACGGATGCCCGGCTGGGCGAGCACGTGCTGATCAATCCGGGCTGCACCGTGGCCCATGACGACGTGCTGAAGGATTTCGCCACGCTGAGCCCCGGCGTCCATCTGGCCGGGCATGTCCAAGTGGGGGAGGGCGCCTTCCTCGGAACGGGCGCCTGCGTGATCCCAAAAATCCGGATCGGGGCCCGCGCCGTGGTCGGGGCCGGCGCCGTGGTGATCCGGAACGTGGCGCCGGGCCAGACGGTGTTCGGGAACCCCGCCCGTGCCTTGCCGGCTCGGCCCAGGCCGCAGACCCCGCCGACGGCCTGAGGAGCGTGCCGGCGCCTTCCGTGGCGCTGCCCCGGCATGTATAGCGGGCCGCGTCACCGGAGCATGCGGATGAGGATGGTGGCGGCCGACAGCCAGGACGTGTCTCGACGATGATCCCCGTGCTCATTCCAAGCCTGCCGGAGACGGACGCCATCGTCCCGTACCTGCGCCGGATCGATCAATCGCACATCTACAGCAACTACGGCCCGCTCTCCCGGGAATTCACGGCCAAGCTCTGCGGCTTCGTCTCGGAGCGCGCCCAGGGCGCGCCGGTCGCCGCGACGATCACCGGCAACGGCACCAGTGCGATCGAACTCGCCCTGCGCTACCGCATCGCCGGCCGGCGCGGCGGGCTCTGCCTGATGCCCGGCTACACCTTCATCGCCACCGCACACGCGGCGGTGAATGTCGGCCTGGAGCCGTTCTTCGCCGACGTGGATCCCGAGACGCTGTCGCTGACGCCGGCCATCGCCGAGCGGGCGCTGTCGGTGGCCGGAGACGATGTCGCCGCCGTGGTGGTGGTCAGCCCGTTCGGGGCGCCGATCGACATCCCCGCCTGGGAGGCGTTCGAGGCGGCGCACGGGATCCCGGTCGTGTTCGACGCCGCCGCCGCGACGCTGAACCTCACCCGGGTCGGCGCGCAGCCGGTCTGCGTGAGCCTGCACGCCACCAAGGCGCTCGGGATCGGGGAGGGGGGCGCGATCCTCACGACCGATACCGATCTGGTGGCGCAGACCACAGCGATGACCGGCTTCGGCTTCTCGGCGAGCAGCCGGGTCTCGGAGGTGCGCGGCGGCAATTTCCGCATCTCCGAATACGCGGCCGCCGTCGGCTTGGCGGCCTTCGACAGCCTTGAGGCGCGCATCCGGCAGTTGCGGGAGGCCTCGCTCGCCTATGTCGAGGGCTTCGAGCGGATCGGCGTGCGCATGCAGCCGGGCTTCGGCACGGCATGGCTGACCATGACGGTCAACGCGCTGTTCGAGCCCGAAGCCGCCGACGCGGTGACGGCGGCGTTCGACGCGGCCGGCATCCAGTGGCGGCGCTGGTACGGGATCGGCTGTCAGGCGCACCCCGCCTTCGCGACCTGCCGACATGACGGCCTCGCACGGACCCCGGCGGCCTCCGCGGGTGCCATCGGCGTGCCGTTCTTCCCGGCGATCACCCGGGATCAGATCGGTGAGGTCTGTGCCTGCGTGGAGCGGGCCCTGGCGTCGCGCTGAGGCGGCCCGGGACGGCGCTGCGGATCGCGTGAGAGGAACGGTCGGGATCGATGCGGGACGACTTTCGGCGGATCTTTTCGCAGGCCAACCGGACGAACGGCGCCGCCACCCTCGACACGATCGAAGGCGCCCTCGCGGCCCTGACGGAGGCTCGCGCCGAGACCGCCGCGCAGCACCTCGCGACCCTCGCCTTCCGGTATCAGGGCGAGGACAGCTTCGATCTGGCCGCCCGCGCCTACGGGCTCGCCGCCCAGGCCTCGCGCGCGCGGACCGCGCTCTATCACCTCGCCGCGATCCGGACGGGCATCGTCGACCGCTGCCGGCGGCAGGCCTTCGACGGCGTCGAGAATCTCCTGGAGGCGCTGCACCGGGCCAAGGCGGCGGCCGGAGACCGCGGGCCGGACGACCCGTCGCTGGTCCAGATCGCCTGGGACTACGAGCTCGCCGGGGACGCCGAGAGCGCGGTGCGCTGCTACCTGCTGGCGCGGGTCGCACGCGACACCCTGGGCGGGCAGGCCCTCACGGTCGATGGCGACACGCTCGAGCGCAAGATCCGCAACCTGCGCAGCCTGCAGATGACCGCGCTCGCCGAGGCGGGCCGTCACGCGGAGGCGCAGGCGCTGCACGAGCGGACGCGCACGACCCTCGGGCTCGGACCGGCGCGGATCTACGACATCGTCTCCGCGCGGCAGGCTGCCACGCAAGGGGAGGGCGACTACCGCGAGCTGGTCCCGCCCCGCCGGATCGCGGAGCCGGAGATCCGCTTCCTCGAAGGCCCCGTGGCGTTGACCTCCGTGTGCGGCACCCTGGACGCTCCGCCGCAATACGTTGCCCGGTTCAAGGATTGCCTGACCTTCCCGCGCAGCAACATCGTGCTCCAGGGAAGCCGCCTGATCTACGACCTCGCCGCACACCCCGACAGCGGCATCGCCGACATCAAGGACGGCAAGAACACCGATCAGATCATGACGGCCGTCTACGGAGCCGGGCGCGCCCTGGTGGAGGAGCCGGCCGAGATCCGGACCCTGGACTCCGGCCTGATGCTGTTCGGGCTCCAGAGCAAGAACTACGGCCACTGGCTGCTCGAGTTCGTGCCGCGGATGCTGTGGTTCAACGACCCCGCCTGCCCCGCGGGCTTCCCGATCTGCATCGACGACCACATGCCGGCGACGCACCGCCAGATCGTGGAGCTGCTCGATACGCGCGGACGGGAGATCCTCCCGCTTCCGGCGCAGGCGGTCCGCTTCGGCGAACTCGGGGTCGTCCCGGTCCCGACCTTTTTCCCGTTCGACGCCCGGCCGGACGTGCCGGTCTACGACTCGGTCTGGCCGAAGGACGTCCTCGGCGCCATGCGGCGCGCCGTGCTCGACCGGCTCGCCGCACGCGGTGTGGACCTGCGTCCCACCGGTCGGCGGATCGTCCTGTCGCGGAAGGGTTTTACCCAGCGCCAGCTCGTCAACGAGGCCGAGATCATCAACGCCCTGGCGCGCTACGGCTTCGAGGTCGTCTACCCGGAGAAGCTGTCCTTCATCGAGCAGATCGCCCTCTATCATTCGGCCGACGTGATCGTCGGCTCCGCGAGCTCGGCCATGACGAACACCATCTTCTGCAACGACAGGGCCCGTGTCGTCGCGCTGATCCACGAGAACCGGTCGTTCAACTTCCGCGGCTATACCAGCATGATCGAATCGAGCGGCGCGCAGGTCCTGTTCATCCGGGGCTCGACGGTGCCGGGTGAGAAGACGCATCCGTTCCACGCCAATTATACGGTCGCGCCCGCGCAGGTGCTGCGCGGCCTGGAGCGCGTCGGCGTCGGCCCGTAGCGGTCGGAGACGCAGCGACATGCGGCCGACGGCGACCTTTCTCGACCTTGTCCGATCGATCGACAGCGGCAACGCCCCGACCCGGCTGGCGACTCTGACCGCTTTGCTCACCGCGGAGCCGCCGTTGGGATCGCGCGCGGCCGCGACCCTGCGGCACCTCGAAGCCCTCGGCTTCCGGCTCGAAGGCGGCGCCCGGTTCGGGGATGCGGCACGCGCCTACGAACTCGCCGCCGCGATCGACCCGCACGATCCTCAGCGCTGGCGCCAAGTCGCCATCGTGGCGCGCCTGCGCGGCTTCATCGAACAGGAAAGCTGGCATGAGGCGACGGCGTTTGTCGTGGAACTCCGGAGCCGGGACGGGGCGGGATCTTCTCTTCAAGCGGCCGCCCGGACGCTGCTGCCGCTCGGCTGGGACCACGAGTGCCGCGGCCGGGCGGAGCCCGCCGTCCAGTGCTACCGTCTCGCCTACGGCCTCAACGGCGGCGATGCCGGCCTCGCGACCGTGGACGGCGACAGCCTCAGCCAGAAGATCCGGAACCTGCGCATCCTGCAGATGAACGCCCTGGCGGAGGCGGGCCGGCACGAGGAGGCCGTCATGCTGCACGAGAGCACGCGGTCAATCGTCGGCCTCGGCCCCGTCGGCATCTACGGTATCGTCTCGGCCCGGCGGGAAGCCGTGGAGGGGGACGGGCGCTATCATGAACTTCGGCCCGGCCGCAGGATCGCCGACCCGGCCGTGACATTCCTCGACGGCCCGATCCCGCTGACCTCCCAGTCTGGAACCCTCGACGCACCGCCACAATACGTGGCTTTCTTCCAAGACTGCCTCACCTTCCCCCGCAGCAACGTCGTGCTCCGCGGGGAGCGCCTGATCTACGACCTCGCGGCCCATCCCCTGAGCGGGGTCGCCGACATCAAGGACGGGGTCAATCCAGGTCAGATCATGACGGCCGTCTGGGGGCCCGAACGCGCCTTGGTCGAGGCGCCATCGGAGACGCGCGAGATCGACGCCGGCCTGATGCTGTTCGGGCTTCAGAGCCGACAATACGGGCACTGGCTACTCGAATTCGTCCCCCGCATGCTGTGCTTCAACGATCCCGCCTGTCCCTCTGGATTTCCGCTCTGCGTCGATGACGGGATGCCCGAATCGCACCATCAGATCATCGCGCTGATGGACACCCGCGACCGGCCGATCGTGACGCTGCCCCCGGTCGCGACACGCTTTCGCGAACTCGGCCTCGCGCCGGTGCCGGCCTTCTTCCCGTTCGATACCCGGCCGGGGCTTCCGATCTACGACGCGATCTGGCCGCAGGACATCCTCGCCGCCGTGCGGGACAGGATCCTCCAACGGCTCGCCGCCGATGGGGTCGACCTGCGACGGACCGGACGGCGCATCATCCTGTCCCGGCGGGGGTTCACGCAGCGCCAGCTCGTCAACGAGGCCGAGATCGTCGAGACGTTGCAGCCTCACGGGTTCGAGATCGTCCAGCCCGAGCATCTTACCTTCGCCGAGCAGGTTCAGATGTACCACGGCGCCGACATCATCGTCGGATCGGCCAGTTCCGCCCTGATCAATTGCATCTTCTGCCGGCCGGGCGCCCGGGTCGTGGCGCTCGCCCACGAGAGCCCGGAATTCTACTTCCGCGGCTTCACCAGCTTCGTCGAGTCCAGCGGCGCGCACCTGCTGTTCGTGCGGGGGACCACGCTGCAGGCGGAGGGCATCCACCCGATGCATGCGAACTATAGGGTCACGCCGGCGACGATGCGGCGCGCCCTGGAGGCGGTCATGGCAGGCCGCTGATCCGCGGACGCTGCCGGCGCGTCAGCCGGACGCCGGGCTTCCCGCCGCCGCGTACACCTTGTGGATGGGCAGACCGCAGAAATCGTCCTCGACACCGAGCGTCCGCATCGGTTCGGACGGGGTGGCGATCTGCCCCTGCATCAGCAGGCGCAGGAATTCCTGCGGTCCCTTCGACGGGATCTCGGCCTGGAGCAGTTCCACCCCGTACAGATCCAGCGTGTCGATGACGTACTGCTCGGCGCCGGCATGGAGCTCGGCGAGGACGGCGTGCTCGGCGGGAGTCCGGGGATCTGCCTTGAACAAAGGCGCGATCCGTTCGCCCGCATTCTCGTAGCCCACGACCTGCCCGTGGGGGGCGGTCAGGAACGCCTCGACGGCGAGGCCGTAGGCCAGGACGGGGAGCGATGACGTTTCGGGATTCTCGGTGCCCGCACGGAAGCAGCTGAAGGCCGCGCCGCCATCCGCCTCGACGGCCTGCGCCGTGTCGAAGGTCGTCATGTAGAAGCCGGTCAGCGGCTGGCCGAGCGCCCGCTGCATCATCTTCTGGATCGTGGCCGAGTAGCCGACATCGACCACCGCGTGGAGGCCGTCGGCATCGAGACCCTCCTGCCGGGCATAGGCACGGAACCGCGCGTTCATGTCCGCGCCATGGGCGGTGATCTCCGGCTCGAGGGTGGTCATGACGCCCTCGACCACCGCGGCATCGGCCGGAAGCCGCACGTCGAACCGGTCCAGTTCGTGGTGCGCCGGGGCCGTGAAGCTCGCCCGGTTCCAGAGAAGCCCCTGGAGGCTGCCCACGTAGCGGCCGGCCCCGATCACCAGATCCGGGCGGAACCCCGTGCCGAGGGCCGCGCCGATCGCTACCTGCCGGGACACGTGAAAGTACCGGCCCTCGGGCAGGTGGCGCAGGCCGTAGCGCTCCCGGATCAGCTGGTAGACCTTGACCAGGAAGTCGCCCTCGCGCGCGAGGAAGTACAGCCGCTCGACCCGGCCCAGGGCCTCGTGCCGGATCAGCCAGGACATGAACAGCAGCATCAGCGGCCCGAACACGACGGAGCCGACCGCGCGGGCCGAGCTGAGCGACAGGTAGGGCGGACCGGCCCGGTCGAGGAACGGGTTCCGGCAAAGCGCCAGCATGGCGTGGCCGATGACCAGATCGGACGCCCAGGTCCGCGCGAGATCGCCGTCGTCCCGCACGAACCCGCTTTGCGCCAGGATCTTGGCCGGGTGCGCGACGTGCAGGTAGGGGATCCGTCGATCGCAGGCCGCCTGGATGTCGGAATGCTCGTTGTCGCCGACGTGCAGCCAGCAGGCGCGCGGCACGCCTTCGGCCGCCTCGACGTGGCGCCACAGGTCGCCCCGGTCCTTGCGGGCGCCGACCGCGTTCGACACGTAGAGCGCCGCGAACAGGTCGGCGACGCCGATCGCCTGGAGGATGCCGCGGATGTCGGCCTCCTCATAGTAGGTATCGGTCATCAGAACGATGCGCTTGCCGCCTTCATGCGCCGCCTTGAGGATTTCGATCACCTCCGGCCGCGGGAGCAGGGCGCCGAGGTCGATCCGCTTCTCAAGGGCGTGCGCCCGCGCGACGACATCGCCGGGAATCGTCCCGGAGGCGGCGAGCTCCGCGTAGATCTCCGACAGGTTGACGTCGCCCTGATGGTGCTTGCGGGCGCGGACCCGGTTCTCGGCGGCACGGCGCTCCGTGAAGAGCGGGATAGGGCGGCCTTCCTCCGTGGCGATGCGGTGCTCGACGAGCTTCAGCACCGCATCCGGGCGCCGGGCGGGGCGGCTCACGAGGGTGTCGAACAGGTCGAACGAGACGAGGTCGACATTCTGCAGCGCCCGCAGCGCCTGATCCTGCGAACGGGCGCTGTACTGCTGCCAGTTGCGGGCGCTGCTGTTGGTGCGGGCCAGCCCCCGGTCATAATCGAAGCAGATCGCACTGTAGCCCTGTGCCCGGCTCACGATCGGAATCACCCGCTCGATCGCGTGGGCGAGCGTGCCATCGGTCTGGCCGTGCTCGTCGGGAAAGTCCTGGGGGGTCAATCCGGCCGTCAGGAGCGGGCGCAGGGCATCAACCCGCGCCCAGAACATGCCGCCGACGGGATAGTCGAGGTATTCGTCGAACCCGTCGTAGGACAGGCCGAGGCGGGCGAGCAGGCCGTACCCGGTGCCGATGTTGGCGAGCCATGTGTGCGCCCAATAGACGATGTGCGTGCTGGTCTCCGGGAAGAACAGGCCGATCCGGCTGTCGTCCTCGAACAGCGACAGGGCGAGGGCGGCACAGGCCGCGTTCGCGAACAGCGTGCGATAGATCTCGTCGCGCCAGCGCGTCTGCTCGGCGCCGCTGAACAGCGACTTCTTGGTGTGGACGTGGAGCACGAGGTCGTAGCGCAGAATCTCGGGCGCGAGCACGGTGAAGAGCGGCCCGAAGTTGCGGCCGCGGTTCTCCGCCAGCACGACACGGCAGCGTTCGGCGAGCCCGGCTCGGGCCGCAGCCGCCTCGATCGCGTGCTTCTTCGTCGGCTCATCGGTCGAGACCAATAGGTCGAAGTGCGGGATCGCCCGCACGAGGTGGGGCAAGAGTTCCTCGAACACATCGACGTAGAAAGCATGGACGACCACGACGATGCGGGCAGATGGACTCTCGTGCAGCACGATGGGGCGGGTCTCGATCATGCGCGCCTGGGCGTCGCGAGTGCAGGCGATGCGGATGGGGCGCCCCTCCGCGCGTCCGCTCTTCAGGTAATGCAGCAGCGGGTTCAGGCCGGCCTCGGCCACATCGGGATTGTTGCCGAGATACCAGCCACCATCGAACAGCGGGCCGGGATTGAGCCCGCGCGCGGCGCCCTCACGGAGGTAGTGTCGCGCGGCCCGGTTCGGTGAGAGATCGGGGGCCTGCGTGGTCCGGTACCAGTCCGCGTCGAACAGCCCGGAGCCTTCGATCGGCGCCAGCGCCGCCGGGTCGACGAACGGGCAAATCGGCCGGCCCTCCGAGCGCCCGTCATTCAGGTAATGCAGGAGGGGATTCCGGCCTGCCGCGGCGACGTCGGCGTTGCTGGCGAGGTACCACGGCCCATCGAACAGAGGGCTGGGGCTCAGCCCGCGCGCGGCACCCTCCTGCAGGTAATGGCGCGCGGCTTGATCCACGGCCACGCCGGGCGCCTGGGTCTCCCGATACCACGTTGCGTCGAAGAGATCAGACCGCGCGATGCGGGCCACCGCCTCCGGGTCGACGCACGGACGCGTCAAACGCCCTTCGGCGCGTCCATTGTCGAGAAAATGCAGGAGGGGATTCTGCCCGGCAGCGGCGACGTCGACGTTGTTGGCGAGGTACCACGGCCCATCGAACAGAGGACCTGGGCTCAGCCCACGCGCGGCGCCCTCTTTCAGGTAATGCCAGGCAGCCCGATCGGACGGCACGCCGGGCGCCTGGGCTGTCCGATACCAATCCGCATCGAAGAACTCCGAATCTTCAAGCCTCTTTACGGACACGGCATCGCCGTCAGCACCGACGGGCTTGCGCAGCATTCGTCGGAGCGTATTGTAGATGGCCATATGAAAACTTTATGGTGTAGTTTTAAGCGTCATGCCCGGATGCCCATCCCTGCATCCGCGGGCACCCCGGGGACGCTCGTACAGCAAGGGCAGACAGGTCCGCAAATGCCGGCCGCTGCACTTACGCTGTCACGCGTGAGACGGAGCGCCAGCGGTTACATCCGGCGCCACACCATACCCTACCAGCAGACCGAGCGCCGGGATGCAAGTTGCGCAGAAGCAAGAAATTGTCAGCGCAACTCGAAATTTTACGGATCCAAATGTAGGACATTCGGCATTTGCCACATCGTGCACGTATACGGACACAACAAACGAACAGCGGAATTGAAAGGCACAAATTTTAATGCATGCTGACCAAACCAAAGTTATAATAGAAAGCGAGATTTTCGATAGCGAACACTATCTTGATCAAGTAAAAAATTGCGAATTTGATCTTGCAAGCGAAGATATCGATCGGCGAGATATTGAGAGCGTCATCAATCATTATGTCAACGTCGGCGATGCGCATCGTCTATCACCCAGCAAGCTTTTTGATACGCATTACTATTACGAAATCAATCGCGACGTCGCCGAGAGCGACATGAGCGCACTCTTCCATTTCTTGGAATACGGGTGGCGCGAGCTGAGAAATCCGCATCCGCTCTTCAATACACAGTTTGCCACAGACCAGATAACCAGCAAATCGATCAATCCTCTCGTATTTTATATGCAGTCGCCGCCCGGAACGATTGATCCGCACCCCCTTGTGGATGAAAATTATGTCCTCCACCAGTTCCGCGAAATCGGCATCGACGTTGAGAATGTGCTGATCAGCTTTCTCGAACTGAATCGCGATGATATCAATCCATCGCAGGCCTTCGATACACGTCGATATATGACTGCGTATCCAGACCTGAGACAGGCGTCACGCACTTTGAACGCGCTGTATCACTACGTACGGTACGGCGAGAAAGAAAATCGCTGGATCTTCGATGAATCGGCCAGCCTTGTCGGCATCGAAGAGCAAATGAACCGAATCAATCATATCGAGCCGAATGTGGTACCGCTGCATACAGATCTTTATGACTTGCCGTTCTCTTATTCAAAGACCGCGTCAAATGGTCTTAAGCCCATGCTGCGTCAAATAAATGCGCTGTTCGCCGAGCCAAAGCCAGGCATCATCTATTTCGTGTCCGACATCGACAGCCAGGATATCATAAGTACACTGGAAAAGCTCCTTGATGCACAAATTTCGAGCGACACCAATGCACAGCCGAGAATCATAATCACGGACTGTCATTCGACGCAGATTACCGATCACGTCCGACGCACATTCGACGTGACAGCGATCAATATCGACAAGATCGCTGATTCGGTTGACACTTTGCATCTCGATGCCGTGCTCAGACTTCTCGCTATGGCACTCGCAACGTCGCAATGCCAGACTATTATTTTTCTCAATTCTCGAGTCGGGTGGGATCTCTGCAAACACTACGGAGCCGTCCTAAGCCGGCATACGCAGCTGCACGGCTTCGCCGCTCCCTATGATCATGATCAATACGGGCGCCGATCAGGATACGCCTGGACCCATCTCCGCGATTGCCTGCCATTCCTGGCCAGCGTGATCGTCGACAGCGTTATCATGGCGCAGAGACTCTCGGAGGACCTGCGTCTTACCGGCGAAGAACAGGAGAAATTCGTTACTTTCCAGCAGCTGGCCTCATCCACGCGCAGTCAACGGCGTCTCACGGAAGATGACGTGCCGACAATCTGCACGCAGCCAGTCGATTTCGTTCCGTGACGAAAGTTCTCGCAGATGATTGATGTATCCGTCATAATAAATCTTCACCACGAAGGGCGTCTTTGCCAGGGAACGTTAGAAAGCGTCATCGAGGCCGCTCGACTCGGGGAAAATCTCAGCATCAGTACAGAAATTTTATGCATCATCGACAACGGCAATCGAGCCACATTGGATGCCGTCGATCGGTACAAGGATATAGTCCGCATCCATGAATGCGCCTTCAGAGATTTGAGCAAAGCTAGAAATTTCGGCGTCTCGGTTTGCAAAGGCAAATTCATCACATTTATCGATGGCGATGATCTATGGGGCAATCAATGGATCGCCAGATGCCTGCAATTGGCCCATTCGAGACAAAATTCCAAGCTGATCATACATCCACAAATGAACGTATTTTTCGGCAATCACACGCCACCCTCTTTATGGATACACCCTAATGTTTTGACCAACGAAATAGATCTGGCGGATATCTTTGTCGCCAACAAATGGACAGCGCTTAGTTTCGCGGCCCGCGAGATTTACGAGGCTTTCCCCTATGTTCCGAACGAAATCGATCAGGGTTTCGGGTACGAAGACTGGCTTTGGAATATTCAGACGCTTCTAGAAGGATTTGAGCATATGTCCTGTCCGAAGACCTGTCACTTCATCAGGCGAAAGGGAGAGGGTAGCTTGCTCGCTGCCACGAATGCCCGTCAATCGATACCAAATCTTTATCAGCTCAAGGATTTTGCCGCATTCAAGCAGTCACTATCGAAAGTGCTCCAGTCGGAGCAGGCGTAACCCGAATCGTCGCCTCATCACCGAGAGGATCTTCGTCCTGGCAACCGATTCGCAGTCACCTCAGGCGGGCTGGTCCGGCCGCTGCGGCTCGGGAGGCGGATTACGTGTGGTACACTAGCTTGGGGCGCCACTTCCCGGCCATGCCTGACAGGACCGGCTTCTCATGATCACCGAGCCGGTACAACCATCAGTATGCTCCGCTCGGCATCGAACCACTCGGCACGCCGAGGCACAGGATATCGTGTTTCTATGAAGCTCGCCCCATTCAAGTCCCGCCAGGCTCGGCCGCGGATCCTGGCAATACTTTTGGAATTCGAAACCTGGGCGATGGGCAGCAAATGGGCTTATGCCAGTTCCTACGCCCTCCTTGATGGCCTGCGGGCGGAAAACTGCGATCTCACGGTCATCCCTTCCCTCTACGTGCCGCAGAGCCCTGAGTACAATCCATGGGTCGATGCGCGCGATACGATCATCGGCAACAAGACATTCGATCAAGTTTGGGTTTGGGTGACACACAGCCACTATAAACCCGGCTTCAATGAGTGGCTCAAGTCCATTGCGCCAGTCCGCGTGGGTGTTCTGATGGAGAGCCTGACGTATAGCGCGGAGGAAATCGCCGAAATACCGGCTCTCGCGGATAGGAAGGCTAGGGTCTTTCGGGAACTCGCCGAATTCACGCATGTCATTAGCGGTGATCATGCCGACGTCGCGATGATCGAGAGCGAGCTCGGACTGCCGACGAAGTACTATATGCCCATGCTGCCGGAACGGTTGTTCCTCGATGCTCCGCCTCCGGAAGGATCCAAGGCGCTCTTCCTCGGGACGATCTACGGAAAACGGGCTTCGTTTCTGAACTCCTGTGGCCCCGCCCCCGAGCTCGCCTTGGCCGAACCGCCGGAACGACAGACGGACCTGCCTCAACGGTTCGATGACATATCGAGGCAGTACAAAGACCGTATGGAGAAATCCGGTGCCTGCGCCGAGCAAACGGTGGAGTACGTGACCGAGATCTGGTCCCTTCGGCTTGAAGTACAAAAACTGATGATTGCCATGTACCGGCAAGGCTATGCGGGCGTGGCACTTCCGGCTTTCTATAAGGGTGTGACCGGCCGCATCATTGACATCATCGCCGCCTCGACACCGGCCCTGCTTCCGAAGGCTGACCCGGTACACGAACGGTTGGCGGGCGATCCCCTCGATGAGGAAAACGTCTTCTATTACGATCCCGACACGGCAGGCGACCTGAATCGTCAGGCCTTACGGATCCGGAATGATCGCGAAGCTGCCGCCCAGAAGGTCCGGAACGCCAGCACGGCCCTCAGGACGTTCATCTCTGCGGAAGTTCAAATCAGGTCCATCTTGCTCTGGGTTCAATCAGGAACGCGACCCGGCCGCTTCACGTGCAGGGAGGCGTTCTGGCCGGTGAGTACGATCTTCCGCCGGCGGCGACTTTAAAGTTGAGACGGATCGCGCAAATCGACAGGCTCCAAGACGGAACGGCAATCGAGGCTACGGTCCCCCGAAGCGCGATTCGGAACCGGAAGGGCATTTGGACGCTTGGTCAGCGCACACAGCGAAGCCGGAAGCTGTTTCGATGCCGAGCATCTCGATCCCGATCGCCACGCCCGATGGACCCTTGAACGTGTACGCACGGTCCGAGAGCAAGGCCATTGGCGCGACAGTCGCGGTGATACATCGGTTGCGTGCGAATATCGCGTGGGTTCCCTGCTGGGTCCATTGTGCTGACCCGGCCCTCGCCCGTCGCATCGACAGCCAGAGCGCCTCCGTTCAAAGCGGGCACGGCCCGGGCTGAGCCGTCACGCCTGCGGAAGAGCCGCGTCATCGGATGCGATCGCACGCGATCGGGCATCGCCGAGAATATTGCATGCCGCTTGCTGTTCCGGACTCATGCAGGTCGTATCAATAAACAAGCATCAATAGCCCTTTCGCCAATCGAAACGGTAATCCATTGTCGATCAGCTGACTGCAATCGTAATGCTCATATCCTCGCCGTCATAGACAAGCGTTCGGCCTCTTCCCTTCCACCCTGCATTTCGGTGGCGGCCCTCCGTAAGACCGTAGTTCAGGTAGTGCAATAAGGGATTGACGCCCGCTTCCGCAACATCCGTATGGACCTCAAGGTAGAGGCGCATATCAAATCCCTCGCTCGGATCACGCCCCTCCTTCCATCCGATCTCGAGAAAATGCGTCCACAGATCTTGAACGTCGTCGAGATCAGGATTGGTGCGTCTATAGAACTCTTCATCGAAGCCGGGAACGTGATACAGGGCCGGCTTCGGGGACGCCTCCTGAACTGAATCCAGCCGTACTTTCAATGAACGACCTTCAGCGAGGCCGTAGTTCAGGTAGTGGAGAAGCGGGTTGATGTCGGCGGACGCAACATCAGGGTTCGCCAACAGATATGCGCTGGTGCTGAACCCCTGGCTGGGATCCTGACCCGCGCGCCATCCGATGGTCATGAAATGCTCGATCGCGCCTCGGACATCACCCTGAAATTGTGGATTGCGGGCAATATAATAATCCGCATCGAACCCCGGAACTTCGGTCGTCGTCCAGAAATGTGATGGGGCGTTTTCCATTCGGTCACGTGTCCGAGGCTGCGCGAAAGTAGGCGGCGTCCTGTTCAGCCAAGCGCCTGAGCAGACCGCTCTGTTCCCCGGCTGACCACGCGCGGCTCCTCGGGTGGCCGGGACGGAAAGCCCCGCTCGTCGACGAGGCGCAGGCGATTCTCCGCGATTTCGAACTCGGCATAGGCTTCGACCACCGCAGGCTTGTAGTAGATCACTACGAACCGCAAGGGTGCGTTGTCGTGGCCTGCCTCAGACCACCGCCAGATGACTTGGTGTTCCGGAAGCCGCACGACCGTCAAATCGTTGAGGGCTTCGATCCTATTCAGGACGGGCGCGAACATCCTTCGCGCGCGGTACCGTCGACGATGACGGGTCATCGAACGCCCGCAGATCTCCGGCAAACCCAGCAGCGATACATAATCTTCCAGCACTCTATCGGACGGGCAAGTCATAGGGTGCTTTCATTTGTCGACGGGCCGCGAAGGCTTTCCCGGCCCAAGCCATCCGAGCGTCGCCCGGATCGCTCCCCCGTCGCACGCTGTTCCGGTGCAGGACTCTCTCCGAGAGGCCGGCAGGCGGGTTTCGCTCATAGGGCTGGGGCCACCAGAATGCCAAGGCCTCGTTAACGGGGCACGCGCGAGACTGACGCGAAAGGCCCGGAGCGGCAAGCCTCGTCAGTCGGCGCCTTCGTGTCCGCCCCACCGCCCGAACCGAGCCCTTGTCGGAGCCGGTTCGCACGCAATGGGCTGACCTCCGAAGCGCGGTCTCATCTGGGGTGCATGCGCTGCGATACGGCGCCCGGGTCGGCCTGCACAGGCAGCACGTCCCGCCCGACCTTCCCGGCCGTGCGATCTGCCGGGCCACCTCGCTGCTGAGATGGCCTCCGAGGGAGGAGCCGCCGGCCGGAGCGTCGTTCATCGCGCGGTGCGCGACGGCCTCAGAAATGACACCTCCTGACGTTGTATTCCGCGCTGCTTGCCCCTTAGGACGATTCGACGAAGGCCGCCGCCCCGACTCTGAGGATCCCACGCTTGCAAGCCGCGATCCGCCGTCCGTGACGGCACGAGGGCAGGCTGCATTCACGCATCAAATTCGTGTGACCTGGAACCGTACGATGAGACATGCAGATGGCCGATGCAATATCCAGCGTTGACGCGTACGTATTGGCCGGCGGAAGGGGAACACGCATCAAGTCGGTCCTGGGTGACATCCCGAAAATCCTGGCACCTATTCGCGGCACACCCTTTCTGGATCTTCTCCTCCTGCGCTTACAGGCACAGGGATTGCACCGCATCATTCTCGGCCTGGGTGTCGGCGCCGAAGCCGTCAAGGCGCATCTCAACGGCGCGGGACGGATCAATCTCCAGATTGAGACGGTCATAGAGCCCCATCCGCTGGGCACGGCCGGCGCACTCCGTCATGCGGCGGCACATTTCCAGAGCGATCCTGTACTGGTCATGAACGGCGACACGATCTGCGATGCAGATCTCGACGCCATGCTGATTCAGCATCGCCGAGAGAACGCCTACATCACGGTCGCCTGCGCGCATGTCGAGCGGACCGACAGGTTTGGATCCATCCTGCTCGATTCCGACGGATCTATCAAAACCTTCCACGAGAAAAGCACCACTGCGACCACATCGCTAGTGAATGCGGGATTGTACATGTTTTCCAAAGAAGCGTTGCGAGCTTTGGTCGATACAGACGCGATGTCATTGGAAAGCGATTTCATGCCCAGAGCCTTCGATCATCGTGTCAGACCATTCATTCTGAAAGACACGTTTTTCGACTTCGGAATACCGGAAGCTTACTCACAAGTTTCTTGATATCAGATGCACCTGACCTGAGGTAACCAGATGATCATCACGCGAACGCCGTTTCGGGTCTCGCTCTTCGGAGGGGGCACCGATTACCCCGCTTGGTGCAACGAGCATGGCGGGGCAGTCCTCGGCTTTGCCATCGATCGCTACTGCTACATCACTCTGCGTCATCTACCGCCGTTCTTTGAGTACAAGCATCGCGTCGTCTACTCCCGCATCGAAACGGTTCAGGATGCCAGCGAGATCGGGCACCCGGTCGTACGGGCGGCGCTCGGAGAGTTCGACTTCCGGGAAGGCTTGGAAATCCATCATGACGGCGATCTACCTGCGCGATCGGGTCTCGGTTCGAGTTCATCGTTTACCGTAGGCCTTCTCAACGCGCTGCACGCGCTCCGTGGGCAGTCATGCACGAAGGATCAGCTCGCCAAGGAAGCCATTCATGTCGAGCAACGGTTGCTGGCGGAAAACGTGGGCCTCCAAGACCAGGTCTGGGCCGCCCATGGCGGCTTCAATCGGATCGAATTCGGCGCGGATCGCTTCACCGTGATGCCCCTGATCGTGCCACGCGCCCGCCTCGAAAACCTGATGAGCCATCTTGTGCTCTACTTCACGGGCTTCAGCCGCTTCTCATCAGACGTTGCTAAGGAGAGCATACGAGCGATCCCGTCGAAGCATCAAGAATTGTCGACGATGTACGAGATGGTATCCGAGGCGCAAAGTATCATCTGCAATCTGAACACCCCGATCAGCGAAGTCGGCCATCTTCTTCATGAGGGCTGGAAGCTCAAGCGCAGCCTCTCGGCGTCCGTTGCCACGCCGGCCATCGATGACATCTATGCCGCCGGGCGCGATGCGGGGGCCATCGGAGGCAAGCTGCTCGGAGCGGGAGGGGGTGGATTCCTGCTGTTCTTCGTTGAGCCTGAGAAGCGCGAGGCGTTGCGCGCCCGGCTGAGCAACCTCATCGAAGTCGATATCGATGTCGACTTCGATGGTAGCCGCGTCATGTTGTTCGAACCCGATGGATTCCGGTCACGCGTCAAGGGGCGCAGCTGGGCCGCCTGACGGATGCGTCAGAGGCGCTGACAATCGTCGCACAGGGCTACATCCCTCCGAGGATCGGTTCTGTCGCTGTCGGTACGGCGCGGCGGGGTAAAACAATTCTTGAGTCGAGCGAGTAGAGAGCGCGATGCAACGAACCGAGGAACCGATGGCCGGCGATATCAGGTCTTCGCTGATGACAGGGGCCCAGGCTCTCGAACGGGCAGCGTCCCACGTCGATCCAGCCTTGTTCGAGCGGGCGGCGGCGACGGTTGCCGAGAGCCTCCAGACAGGCCACTCCTTCCTGATCTGCGGCAACGGTGGATCGGCGTCCGACGCCATGCACATCACCGGGGAGTTGGTCGGACGTTTCCTGAAGGAGCGGCGCGCCCTGCGTGCGATTTGCCTGTCCAGCAATCCCGCGGTTCTCACGGCATGGTCCAACGATTACAGCTTTGAAACGGTCTTCTCACGGCAGGTGGAGGCATATGGGCAAGCAGGCGGCGTCCTGCTTGGACTGAGCACGAGCGGCAATTCAGCGAATGTCATCCGCGCGTTCGAGGTGGCGCGCGAGATGGGCATGACGACCATTGGCTTGACCGGTCGCGGAGGCGGAAAGATCGCAGCCGTCTCGGACGTCCTTCTCGATGTTCCCGCGGCCTCGACCCCGATCATCCAGCAGGTTCATATCTGCTACTATCACTACCTATGCGAGAGAATTGAGCAGATCGCCTTTAGCGAATGACCGTTGCCGGGATCGATCCCTGGCCGCTGGTTGAATGGAAGCGCTGCCGGGAGGTTATGAACCGGCCCGACGCTCGAGGGCGCCCTGGTCGCGGGATAGGCGGGTCGGCCGAGGCTCGATCCTGTTCGCGTTCGGGCCCGCGGGAGTCAGGTATACACCCACCGCCATGCCGTCGAAAACTCCGCATCACGGCTTGACGATGATGCATCATGCGCGCGAGCCGACACGCTCAAGCTCAGCCCAAGACGCAAAAAACTCATCGGGAACCGTACGGATCTGCGATTCAGCGAAAGCCTGATAAGTCTCGATCGTCGACGCCGTTCTCATCGCGAAATTGTCTTCCAAGATAAGCTTGATCGCCTTCAGGGAGAAACTTTGATTGATGATCGAGTAAGCGTCAATCGCACTGCCCGGCTCCAACAGAACCGACATAGTCAGCCGGCCCAATGACAACCCATACAAGATACGCATCGGGCTTGACCAGATCCAGTTGGAATATTGCGGTATATTTAAAGCAAGGCTTGCAGAGAGGTAGGATTTAGCGCGTGACAACTGATTGTTCGCTAGCCCAATAACCCTGATCGAAATCTCCTTCTCCAGGACCGCCAGCACATCGCGCCGCAGCTGCGTGATAGACCCTGTAAAGATCGCATCACATCGTGCCGGGATCCGTGATCGAGCCAAAGCTTGGTCGATCTTGAGCGGTGGAAAGGGCAGATGAACGATATGCTGCCTTGGCAACAGCGACTGAACGCCGTTCAGCCGGGGCAAATCCCCGAGCGCTATCAGCGCGGTCGCATACTTTGAAGCCTCGAGCAGGCCGGCAAATCGCCCGATGGATGTGGACTGATCTATGTAATCACCGACCGTTTCCCCAGCCCAGAGATTCTCATTGTAAAGAAACGGCGTTCCATTTCGGTAATCGAGATGCTCCGTGGCAATGATCGCAATCCGCTTTCCTGTTCGCGCATGAAATTCCCCGATCCTCTCGCAGACTTTGGGATCAAACGCCTCGATCATCAGGTTGAGAGCATCCGAACGAAACTCGCCGCCAATTGAGAATGGGACTTTTTTGTACGCGAATAGCAGCCGCAAAAACAAGATCTGATCGTTGATCCCCATGATCGATTGATGGAATGTCACCAAATGAACCGAATACATTATCGGCGAATCCCCCATCATCCGCATCACAGCCCCTGCGGACGAAAGTCGCCGAAGTCCCGCTTGCCTTGCGGCAGCATGGCGCTTGCCGCTCGCGACTGGCTCGCCACGACACCGCAGATCAAATGCCAAGATGATCCTTGCAGACGGATCTCGATGGAGGCCCGGGTCTCGGTCCGCCGTCGATCAAACGATAAGAAGCGCCTTCTTGCCGACATGCACGGCGCGCCGCCGAGGCCTTCGACGCGGTAATGCATGAATTCGACATTGATATTGTCATTCATCATGTTGATCGATGTTCGCAGTCGCCCATGTACCGCGGGAGAAGAGGGCACAAATCGCCAGGCTGTGGATCTGTGATAGGGAAGCTCGCAGTTAAGCTTTGGAATAATGATGTCTTCGGGACTGAAAAGGCGCGGGTAGGACATGAAAATCCGCGCACGGCGAGGCGTGGAGACATAAACGGCGAGCTTCGAGGCCGCTGGCACCGTCAGAGTGTAACAGCTACGGCCGATCGACGATGCCTCAAGCCGTTGGGCCTGAACCATTTGATCATTCAACGTGAAGATCAATTCCGGCCTCACGACCGCTTCAGATCTGTCCCCAGGGCTGGATGAGACTCTTTCGTGGAGCAAACCACGTTCGAGATTCACATCATTGACCAAGACATCAATTTCGAATTGATAGAATCCTCGTTCCATCGCGGCTTCGGCCAATAGCGTCGTTCCCGATGGAAACGCGACGTCGTAGACGTTGAGCCGTTCAATTCCTAACGACGGCAAGAAATCCGTCAGTTGCTGCTGAGACAGTGTACGTTGCGCCCGTTCCGGCGCAAAAGCATTGGTCAGGGCTGCACTGACGTCGCTGAACAACAAGCTTCGAGCGGCGAGATCCGTGCCTTTCGACGGGGCCGAATTGGCGTCCGACAGCGCGATGCTTGCACCGTTGGAACACAGGAGTTTTGCCGCAACGCGGTGTTCCTCCACCCAATCGCCGAGAAACTTGAAATCCGCCGCAACCACGGCAGTCCCGTTGGGGAGGTGCCCCCCGGCCGGCTGGGGAAATGTCATACGGGGGCCGGAAACGACCGCCCCGGCGAAGTCCAGTCCTTGAGGCACCCTGGCGTCGTCCATGAAGATCGCCGAACATTGTGTGAATGCGTCGACGGCCGAGCCTTGGACAGCGCTGGACAGGTCGGCCAATTTCGCTGGCTCATAGATGGCGGGTAGGCGTCCGAGTTCGTCAGACGCTTGAATGAAGTGTGCCGCGATTGGGAGGGGAACACCCCAGAAGGCTTTCATTCCGGCCGCCCAGGGTCCATCCAGATGGACGACGCGGCACCCGTGATTGACGGCTTCTTCACAGACGAAATCATCAATTTCGGCCGTGAGATGGAGGAAAACGTGGCCGATGGCGAATAGATTCTGCAGTTCTGCTGGCCCGATGCGCGGCTTCAACATCCGCAATCCCCGAATATCGGGCACAGCCTGAAGCATCGACGGACCGACAAATCCGCTCGGTCGAGCCCAATAGACCTGACAATCTCCGTTCGTGCGTTGCACTTCTCTGATGAAATCGAAGGCCAGTCGCTCTGGTATGCTCAGACCGGAACTGTCCAGCCTTGACGGATCGGTTCGCCGATCGAAAACGATGATTTTTTCCGCCCCTTCTTTCCGATGCCGGCTTGCCATCTGCCGCGGAATGAACGTGTCCCAAACATGGAGCTTCGACTCGATGTTGCGGTGTGTGAATATTCTGAGGAAATCGTTCGCCAGGGCGTGGGATCGGATATGGATCGCCTCGCATATTGGCAGCATCAGAATATCATTGATGCGGTGTGTTAGATTTTCCAGGTCGTTGAGCGCTGGAGGCCTGCCGAGAAGACATTCGAAGGTCCGCGTAATGTTGTCCAATAGCAGGATGAAGGGGCGTTCGAAGCTGGCTAACAGAACGCTATGGTGCAGTTCCAGATCCGCTGCGTGATCGGCGATGACATTGAGGTCTGTGCGGGACAGCGGAAAGAACGGGCTGCCACTCGGCCCCTGTGCGGCAATCGCATCTGAAGCCCTGGCGTCGGGCAAGTCGGGTTTGAAGAACTGCAGCTCGCGTTGGCTCAGCATCCATCTGCGAAAGGCGGGATCGAAGCCGCCGACGCGGCGGTACGAATCTGTGTTCCAGGGTACGAGGGTGCGTCGCAAGGATGGGGTTCCCCGGTCAGATTTTTCGAAGTCGGAGACGCTGTCACACGGCTAGACGAAGGCAGGCGGCAAGGTAATTTCAGGACTGCGTCGGGCGCCGGTCGCGACCTTTCTCAATGACCCTCGAATTGCATGAGCGTGCGCACCTCGACGCCCATGTCGCGCAGGCGTTGTGCGCCGCCGATCTCAGGCAGGTCGATCACGAAGCAGGCCGCCACGATCTCGGCGCCGATCTTCTGCAGCAGGTTCACGGCCGCGGTGGCCGTGCCGCCGGTGGCGATCAGGTCGTCGACCAGCAGCACCTTGTCGCCGGGCTTCACGGCATCGACGTGGATCTCGATCTCGTCGGTGCCGTATTCCAGCGCGTAGGCGATCGAGACGGTCTTGTGCGGGAGCTTGCCCTTCTTGCGGATCGGCACGAAGCCCGAGGACAGCTGGTGCGCGATGGCGCCGCCCAGGATGAAGCCCCGCGCCTCGATGCCGGCGACCTGCTGGATCTGCCCGCCCGCGTAGGGGTGGACCAGCGCGTCCACCGCCCGCCGGAACGCCCGCGGGTCGCTCAGCAGGGTGGTGATGTCGCGGAAGACGATGCCGGGCTTCGGATAATCGGGAATCGAGCGGATCGACTCCTTCAGCGCGACGTGGCGGCGGGCTTCCATGCGTGCCAGACTTCCGTGATGGTATGATGTAGGGGAGGGGCGGCCGCGTCGCTTTCCGAAGGATTCGATCCGCGCCGCGCAGTTGTCGTCGGAATGCGGCCTGACCGCTGGTTCGATCCACCTGTATTCCGCGCCGGCTGATATCGAAATTGCTATACGTGGCCCGTTACGAGCACAAGAGTACCGCTCCGGACCGGTCAATCGGCTTTTGCGTCCAAGACCCGGCACGAGGAACGGATCGAGGCCGATCTCGAACCGACGCCGGACGCCCCCCCCCCCGGGCAACCGCACATGACCAGCCCGACGAGGCCGGTGGGCAGTTGCGGCCGCCACATTCAAACCACAAGAGGCTGCCAACCACAACCTCCGCGGCACGAGTTGCGCAGCCGCTACGACTCCTCATTGAAACGACGGCAAGATCAGAGCGATGCAATGCCCCGGCGTTTAGATGTTCTTATTGTCAATCCGGACTCCTCGGCGCAGGCCTATCAGGATCTCGCTCACGTTTATTCTGCGGTTGAGCCGCCGACCTGGGCTCTGCTGTTGGCGCAATCGTGCCGGAGCGCCGGATTCGGCGTCGGCATCTTGGATTGCGACGCTGAACGCCTGACCTTGGAGGAATCGTTACGCCGAATCGAAGACGCCGATCCGCGCCTGCTGCTGTTCTGCGTATACGGCCAGAACCCGAACTCGGGGACCACGAGCATGATCGGCGCGGGCCGGCTCGCGGCCGCGGCCAAGACCGATGCCCCGACCCGTCCGATCGCCTTCGTGGGTTCCCACACCAGTGCGCTTCCCTATGAGGTCCTGGCGCTTCCCTTCGTCGATATCGTGCTGCTCGGTGAGGGTGTCTACGCGCTACGCGATCTGCTGCGCTCGAATCTCTCCGACGATCTGCCGCGCGTGCGCGGCATTGGCTACAAGCCGGAGGGGGGGAAGGGGCTAATGACCCCGCCGCACGCCACCGTCCCGTCGGAACGGATGGATCACGATCTTCCGGGTTATGCCTGGGATCTCCTGCCCTACAGGGAGCAGCCGCTCGATCTCTACCGCGCGCATTTCTGGCACGCGGGCTTCGACCACGCGCAGCGCACCCCCTTCGCGGCGATCTACACGTCGCTGGGCTGCCAGTTTGCGTGCAACTTCTGCATGATCAACGTCGTCAATCGCATGGACGGCTCCGAGGACTCGGATGCGTCCTCCTCCCGGGGTATGCGCTTCTGGAGCGCAGACTTCATGCTGGGGGAGATCGAGAAGCTGGCGAAGATGGGGGTGGAAACGCTCCGGCTCAGCGATGAGATGTTCTTCCTGAACCGTCGTTACTACAACCCGCTGCTCGAAGGCATCATCGACCGCGGAATCAAGCTCAACATGTGGGCGTATTCCCGCATCGACACCGTCCGGCAGGATCGCCTGGATCTGTTCAAGCGGGCCGGCATCAACTGGCTGGCCCTCGGTGTCGAGGCCGGAAACCAGACCGTTCGGCAGGAAGTCTCGAAGGGATCGTTCCAGGACATCAACATTCGCGACGTCTGCAAAACGGTCCGAGACTCCGACATCAACATAATAAGTAATTATATCTTCGGATTTCCTGAAGATACGCACGAAACTATGCAGGAGACGCTGGATCTGGCGCTGGAACTCAACACAGAGATGGCTAACATGTATCCGTGCCAGGCGCTGCCGGGGAGCCCGCTCTACTCTCAGGCGCGCAAGCTCGGCTGGGAGCTTCCGTCGAGCTACGAAGCCTACGCGTTCCTGTCCTACGAATCCGAGCCGCTGGCGACGAAGTACTGCAGCGCCGCCGACGTGCTGAAGTTCCGCGATGCCGCTTGGCAGACGTACTTCACGAACCCGGATTATCTGGCCCTCGTCGGAAACCGTTTCGGGCCCGAGCAGCGTCGCAATGTCGAGGACATGAGCCAAGTGAAGCTGCGCCGGAAGCTGCTTGGCGATTGAAGCAGGGCCGAGGCGATCAGCCGTTGCGGGTTGTGCTGGCCCGGGCGGTGGGCACCGCCGGCTCCGAGAGGCTCAAACCCCCAACGGCATCGCGGAGAGCGGCACACCGCGCTCCGTCAGTGAGTCACCCCGTTTCACGCACGTAGGAAGGCTGATTGCACATGCAGAACGATCTCGCTGCATTGCGCGAGAGGGCGCGCTGGGTCTGGCGTGAAACGCTCGCGATCCATCAGAGGGCGCCCGAGACGCGGATCGCATCGTCCCTGTCGCCGATCGAGATCTTCGTAGCCCTCTACTATGGCGGCATCCTGAAGTTCGATCCCGAGAATCCTTATGCCCCGGAGCGCGACCGGTGCATTATTAGCAAGGGCCACGGCTCCATCTGCATGTATCCGATCCTCGCGGATCTCGGCTTCTTCCCGGCGGAGGAACTGATGCGGGTCTGCCATCGGGGTGGCTTCCTCGGCGGCATCCCGGATCCGGTCATCCCTGGCTACGAGACGGTCAACGGCTCGCTTGGCCACGGGCTCGGTGTCGGTTCGGGCATGGCGATCGGGAGCGTCCGTGCCGGACAGTCGCGCAACGTCTTCGTGATCTGCGGCGACGGCGAGATGCATGAGGGCTCGAACTGGGAAGCCGTCATGTTCGCGGGCCATCACGGCCTCGACAACCTGAACCTCGTGATCGACGACAACGCCACCGCGATGCTCGATCACACGCGCAACATCATTGGGCACGGCGATCTCGCGGCCCGCCTCCGGGCCTTCGGGTGGGACGCGGAGGTCATCGAGGACGGGCACGACGTAAACGCGGTGTACGGCGTGCTGGCGGCAATGAAGGACCGTCACGCGGGGCGGCCCAAGGCGGCCATCGCCCGGACGATCAAGGGCCGGGGCATGCCGGGGATCGAGAACGCCTCCCTCAGCCACGTCATGGCGCTCAAGCCGGAGATCCTGTCCCAACTCCTGGAGGAGCTATGACCAGCAAGCCTCTCGCGATGCGAGACGCGTTCCTGACCCGCCTGCTGGGCCGGATGGACAGCGACCCGTCGCTCTTCCTCGTGACCGCCGATTTCGGCTCGCCCGTGATCGACGCGATCCGGTCGCGGCACGGCAGCCGTTTCATCAACGTGGGCATCGCCGAACAGGGCCTGATCAACGTCTCGGCCGGACTGGCCCTCGAGGGCTTCAACGTCTTCGCCTACGCGATCGCGCCGTTCATCACGATGCGCTGCTTCGAGCAGACCCGGGTCAACCTGTGTCTCCTCTCGCAGGTCCGTCCGATGAGCGTCAGCCTCGTGGGTGTCGGGGCCGGCTACAGCTACGTGGTCTCCGGCCCGACCCATCAATGCTACGAAGATATCTCGATCATGCGCACGCTCCCCAACGTGCGCGTGCTCTCGCCATCCGACCATGTCTCCGCCGGCGATCTGTTCGAGCTCTGCCATGAGCCGGGCATACGCTATCTGCGCCTCGATGCGCAGGTTCTGCCGGTGCTCGCCGAGGGGCACCTGGACGGGACGGGCCTGCGGCGGCTGCACGGCGAGGCCGGCCGGGTCGCCCTGGTGTCGACGGGCTTCATGTCCCACACGGCGATCGCCGTCGCCCGGGGCTTGGAGGAACGGGGTATCAGCTGCACGGTCGACGATTTGTGGGACCTCTCCCGCTTCGACCAGGATCACCTTGCGGCCCATCTCCGGGACCGGGACGTCATCGTCTCGCTGGAAGAGGGCTTCACCGGCCGGGGCGGGCTCGATGCCGTCATGCAGGGCCTGCTGCGGGAGCGGGCCATCGCGAGCCCGTACCTCCCCATGGGCGTGCCGCCGGCCTACGGGTTCGAGCTTGGATCGCGGGCGGAATTGCACCGCGAGGCGGGCCTCGACGACGAATCCTGCATTCGGGCGATCGTGAGCGCGGTGATGGAAAAGACAGGAGCGACCCGGTGAAATACCCGCTGATGCGCAACAACTTCAGCCGCGCCGATCTCGACGCCGTCATCGCGCACCTGCAGCAGGACGATCCGAAGCTGACCCACGGCCCCGAGGTCCGCACCTTCGAGGACGAGTGGTCGGAATGGGTCGGGGTGCGGTACAGCACCTTCGTCAATTCGGGCGCCTCGGCGAACCTCCTGACCATGGCAATCCTCAAGAACCGCCACCCGGACGGCGGTGAGGTGATCGTCCCGACCCTGACGTGGATCTCCGACATCGCGTCGGTGCTGCAGAACGGCTTCACGCCGGTCTTCGTCGACATCGATCCACGCACGCTCTCGATGAGCACCGACGCGGTTCTGGCCAAGCTGACCGACCGGACCCGGGCCGTCTTCATCACGCACGCGCAGGGCTTCGACGGCCTGACCGACCGGCTGATCGACGAACTCGCGCAGCGGGACATCCCGTTGATCGAGGATGTCTGCGAGTCGCACGGCGCCACCCATGCCGGCCGGCGGCTCGGCAGCTACGGCTGGATCTCGAACTTCTCCTTCTACTACGCGCACCACATGAGCACGATCGAAGGGGGGATGATCTGCACCAACGACATCGAGGTGCATCGGGCGGCCCGGATGCTGCGCTCGCACGGCATGCTGCGGGAGGTGGGCGACGACGATTACCGGCAGTCGGTCATCGCGAGCAATCCGGAGCTGAACCCCGATTTCATCTTCATGTTCGCGGCCTACAACACCCGCAACACCGAGATTGGCGGCATCCTCGGGCGTCACCAGCTGCGGCGTCTCGATGCCAACAACGCGCGCCGCACAGACAATTTCCTGCGCTTCCTCGACGGCATCGATGCAGCCCGGTTCCGCACGGACTTCAAGACCGAGGGCAGCTCGAACTACGCGTTCAACCTGATCCAGCGCGAGCCGGACCGTGACTATGCCAACCGCCTCATGAGCGGGATGCGCGCGCAGGGCATCGAGTTCCGCCGTGGAAGCGCGGGCGGCGGCAATCAGGTCCGGCAACCGTATCTGCGGACCATCGTGCCCGAGGGGAGCTGGCTCGAATACCCCGAAACCGAGCACGTTCACTTCTTCGGCTACTATCTCGGCAACTTCCCGGACCTGAAGCCCGAGGAAGTGACCGAGATCGTCGGGCTGATCAACGCAATCTGATCTCGAGCCGTGCCCGATCGCGTTGCAATCGGGCACGGCTCTAAACCTTCGCTTTAACGCGCTCTCATCCGCCGAACCGGTATGCACTTCGGCGGAGAGCGCTCTAGATCGTTATCGATTGGGAAGTACGATGTCTCACAACATCCTGGTCACCGGTGGGGCGGGCTATATCGGATCCACCTTGGTCCCGATGCTGCTCGACGCCGGCCACACCGTGACGGTGCTGGACAATTTCATGTTCCGGCAGGCCTCGCTCCACCACGTCTGTCATCATCCGAAGTTTCACGTGGTCCGGGGCGATATCCGCCTCCGGGACACGATGGCACCGCTCCTCAAGAAGGCCGACGTCATCATTCCCCTGGCCGCCTATGTCGGGGCACCGATGTGCAAGGCCGATCCGATCGGCGCGCAGACGATCAACCGCGACGCGATCGTCATGATGCTCGAGATGCTCTCGGCCGAGCAGACGGTGCTGATGCCGACGACGAACAGCGCCTACGGGACCGGCGACGAGCGCAACGAGTGCACGGAGGAGTCTCCGCTTCGGCCGATCTCGAAATACGCGATCGACAAGGTCGAGATCGAGAGCCGGCTGATGGAGCGTGGCAACGCCGTCAGCTATCGCCTCGCGACGGTGTTCGGCATGTCGCCGCGCATGCGCCTCGATCTGCTCGTCAACGATTTCACGTACCGGGCCTTCAACGACCGGTTCATCGTCCTGTTCGAGGGGCACTTCAAGCGGAACTACATCCACGTCCGTGACGTGTCCCGCGCCTTCCTGCATGCGCTCGACAATTTCGACGCCATGCGCGGGCAGATTTTCAATGTCGGCCTCTCGGAAGCCAATCTCTCCAAGCTCGAACTGTGCAGCCTGATCAAGAAGCAGATCGAGGATTTCTACTTCGTCGAGGCGAACGTCGGCAAGGATCCCGATCAGCGCAACTACATCGTCTCGAATGCGAAGCTCGAGGCCACGGGCTACGCGCCGTCGGTCAGCATGGATGCCGGGATCACCGAGTTGATCAAGGGCTTCACCATGTTGAAGAACACGGTCCACGGCAACGTCTGAGACAGCCCCGAGCGCACCGGCCAGGACGCCGCTGCGAGCCGAGGCTCGCAGCGGGTCGATGGTACGACAGAAGGAACGACGGAAGGAGCGGTGGTGACGGCAGCGGTACTGGGTGTGATGGGTGGCTCCGGCATCTACGACCTGCCGGGGCTCGAGGATGTCCGCGAGGAACGCGTCGCCTCCCCCTGGGGCGAACCCTCGGATGCCTTGCGCATCGGGCGGATCGGCGACACCAAGATCGTGTTCCTGGCCCGCCACGGCCGCGGCCACCGCTTCTTGCCCGCCGGCATTAACTACCGCGCCAATATCGACGCAATGAAGCGCGCCGGCGTCACCGATCTGGTCTCGCTCTCCGCCTGCGGCTCGTTCCGCGAGGAGCTGCCCCCCGGTCTGTTCGTGCTGGTCGATCAGTTCGTCGACCGCACCCATGGGCGCGCTTCATCGTTCTTCGGCGACGGCTGCGTCGCGCATGTGTCGGTGGCCCATCCGGTCGGGCCCGGCCTCCAGGCGCGGATCGCCGCCGCGGCGAGGTCAGAGGACATCCCGGTCCATCGCGGCGGCACCTACGTCTGCATGGACGGGCCTCAATTCTCCTCGCTCGCCGAATCCCGGGCCTACAAGGCGCAGGGTTTCGACGTGATCGGCATGACGAACATGCCCGAGGCCAAGCTCGCCCGCGAGGCCGAGATCACCTACGCGACGATCGCCATGGTGACCGACTACGATTGCTGGCACCCCGGCCACGACGCCGTGGACGTGGCGGCCGTGGTGGCGGTAGCGCGGGCCAACGCCGACAAGGCGGCCCGGCTCGTAGCGCGGTTCGCCCGGGATTTCCCGGCGGAGCGCGAGCCCTGTCCGGCCGGCTCGCACCGGGCGCTCGACGGGGCGATCATGACGGCGCCCGCCGTCCGCGACGCCGCGCTGCTCGCCAAGCTCGACGCCGTCGCGGGGCGGGTGCTCGGCTCGTGAAGGCCGAACCTTCAGGGAGCAGGTGTGGCGCCGCGAGCCGACGCACCGCCTCCCGGCCGAGGCGCCCCCTCCCGGCAACAGGGCCCAGCCTGGCCGAACGCCCGACATCGCCAGGCGTATCATGACAATCCGGGGCTTTGACTGGATCGCGCAGGGGCCGCCATCACGCCTGCGCGCTCCGGCGCGCGCGACGAGAGAGAGACCATTGATGTCAGAACCCACCTACACCGAATACGGCACGCTCGCTGAGTACACCGCCCAAAGCGAGCCGACGCATTTCGATGATCGCACCTTTCGGGACGAGTGGCAGAACGAGGTTTATGCGGAGGCCTACGCCCACTTCCGGGACCGGGGCTATCGACGCATCACGGATTTCGGGTGCGGCTCCGGCTTCAAGCTGGTCAAGTATTTCCCCGCGCCGACCACCATCGGAATCGAGATCGAACCGTCGCTCTCGCACGTTCGCGCGCAGTACCCGGATCGCGAGTGGCGGAGCGGCGAGGAATTGGTCCATAGCCTCCGAGACGCAGAAATGATCATCACGTCGGATGTCATCGAGCATCTGCCCGACCCGGGCGCGCTCCTTCAGGCCTTCGCGGATTCGCCAGCCGAGTTCTTCGTCATCTCGACACCGGCCCTGGAATTGCTGGCCGAGCGCAAGATGTCTCCACGCCTCGGGCCGCCGGCCAATCCGAGCCACATCCGCGAATGGACAACCGACGAATTTCACAAGTTCGTATCGCAATACCTCAGAGTGACCGCCCAGAAGATCACAAATATTCCGCAATGCACTCAGATGATCTTCGCGCGCAAGAAGTAAGACCGCGTCCGGTGCGTATCCCAACACGACGCCTGCAACGCTGCGGGTCGACGGAGCGATGAGAGCGAGGCAACAGCGTTGAACATCGACGGCCAACCCTACCGCACGATCTTCCCGGACCCCGATGGGGTGGGCGTCCAGGTGATCGACCAGACGCGTCTGCCCTTCGCGTTCGAGCTGAAGCGCCTCGCCACGCTGGACGACGCCGCCGTGGCGATCCGCACCATGGTGGTGCGCGGCGCGCCGCTGATCGGCGTCACCGCGGCCTACGGGCTGGCACTCGCCATGCGGGCGGATGCCTCCCCGGACGGGCTCGACCGGGCGGTGGCCACGCTCGCCGCCACGCGGCCGACCGCGATCAACCTGCGCTGGGCGCTGGACCGGGTCGCCGCCAACCTGCGGCAGGTGGCGCCCGACGCGCGCTTCGCCCGCGCCTTCGCGGAAGCCGGTCGCATCGCCGAGGAAGATGTCGCGAGCTGCCGTGCGATTGGCGCCCATGGCGGCCGGATCATCGCCGACCTGCACAGGGCCAAGGGTGACGACAGGCCCGTCACCGTGCTGACCCACTGCAACGCCGGCTGGCTGGCCACGGTGGATTGGGGCACGGCGCTGGCCCCGATCTACGCCGCCCACGAACAGGGCGTGCCGGTCCACGTGCTGGTCGACGAGACCCGCCCGCGCAGCCAGGGCGCGGCGCTGACCGCCTTCGAGCTGCACGGCCACGGCGTGCCCCACACGGTGATCGCCGACAATGCCGGCGGCCACCTGATGCAGCACGGGCAGGTCGACCTGTGCATCGTCGGCTCGGACCGGACCACCGCCTCGGGCGACGTCTGCAACAAGATCGGCACCTACCTGAAGGCGCTGGCCGCCCACGACACCGGCGTGCCGTTCTACGCGGCGCTGCCCTTCTCGACGATCGACTGGACGCTGCAGGACGGCGTGAAGGAGATCCCAATCGAGGAGCGCGACGGGCGCGAGGTCACCCACATGACCGGCCGGCTGGCCGATGGCGGCTTCGCCACGATCGAGGTGGTCTCGCCGGGCAGCCCAGTGGCCAACCCGGCCTTCGATGTGACGCCGGCCCGGCTGGTGACCGGCATCATCACCGAGCGCGG
This sequence comes from Methylobacterium sp. GC_Met_2, assembly GCF_026540795.1. NCBI lineage: Bacteria > Pseudomonadati > Pseudomonadota > Alphaproteobacteria > Hyphomicrobiales > Methylobacteriaceae > Methylobacterium > Methylobacterium sp. GC_Met_2. The sequence goes on along the minus strand of NZ_JALNUM010000016.1, from coordinate 27,428 downwards.
CGTGTGTGACGCGAGCGCCGAGGGGCTGTACGGACTCTATCCGGAGCGCCGGAAGGCGGCGTGAGCCGCTTCTCTCCTGAACTTATGATCCGGCCCCGCACCGCCGACAGGTCCTGGTTTAGCAGCGTGAACCCTTTCGATCTCCCGATCGCCGAACTCAAGGCCAACACGCTCTGGGTTGCAGAAGTGACGCCGGAAGCCGGCGGACTCGAACGCCAGCTGCTCGCGGTCGCCCGGCAGGGATTTGAAGCCTGTGCGCTGCTGACTCGGGCCACGGACGTGAAAGCGCCGGGGTCATCAGCTTTCCCCACAACAGTAAGATCAGCCTCGCCCACCCCAGATTTTCAGGTCCGCTATCAGCTTCTGGCCCGAGGCCGAATCGATGCCGACTTGGCAGCTCTGCTCATGGACCAGTTCAGATGCGCGCTGTGCCTGGTCTCCGCGGTTCCGTTGGATTCGGTCAACTTGGTGGAGACTTTGCGAGCCGTTCGGCAACGGATTCGAGATCCAAGAACGTCCCTTCCGCACGTCATTCGCGTGTTCGTACGCGGCGGCGATGCGGATGGAGCATTTGCAGGTGGCGCAGGTGCGACCGGTAGCTCGCTCCTCCCCCCCCTGCGACTGCGGCGGACCCTTCACCAGGGAGCAGCCTTCCTCGATCGCGACGGGGTTCTAAACGAGGATCTTGGCCATGTGGGCTCTCGAGATCGGTTCGCGTGGATTGAGGGCGCACAGGAGGCGGTCCGTCTCTTGAATGCGAATGGGTATTTCGTGTTCGTCGTCACCAATCAGGCTGGCGTCGCACGCGGCTACTACGCCGAAGATGACGTGATCGCCTTGCATCGATGGATGCAATCCGAACTGGCAGAGACAGGCGCGTTCATCGACGCGTTCCGCTATTGCCCCTACCATCCGACTTCTGGGATCGCTAATTACCGCCGCGATTCCGATTGGAGGAAGCCGCGGCCTGGAATGCTGCTGGACCTCATCCGGCAGTGGAACGTCGATATCGGCCGCAGTTTTATCATCGGCGACAAGCAGACAGACCTCCTTGCCGGCGCGAGCGCGGGCGTGGACGGAGTTCTCTTCGAGGGCGGCTGCTTGCGGACCTTCGTCGAGACCGTGCTCAATCGGGCCCCAGTTCAACACCACTATGTATGGTAACGGGGTCTCGTAGCCTCGAAAGATCGCCCCCGCATTTGCGGAGACATTGAACCGTGGATGAGGGTATGCAGCACCGACCCGACGACGCCGATCAGTACGCCTTGCCAACCTCATTCGCCTCAGAAAACGCGTGATTCGGCGAGAAGCCTATTGAAACGAACGCAGCAAGGCCATGCTGGATAGCTGGCCATAAGAATAAGGATCCGTGATGGATGATCTGAGGAATGATCGTGATCAGACCATCTTCGTGGCGGGCCACCGGGGCATGGTAGGCTCGGCGATCGTGCGGTGCTTGGAGGCACAGGGCTGCGGGCGCATCCTCACCGCCAACCGGCAGAGCCTCGACCTGACCGATCAGGCCGCGGTGCGCCAGTTCTTCGCCGACAATAGAATCAACCAAGTCTATCTAGCCGCTGCCAAGGTCGGCGGCATCCACGCCAACAACACCTACCCGGCCGAGTTCATCCACGACAACCTCGTCATCCAGACCAACATCATCCACGCCGCCCATACGAGCGGCGTCGACCGGTTGCTGTTCCTGGGCTCGTCCTGCATCTATCCCAAGCTCGCCGAGCAGCCGATGCGCGAAGACGCGCTGCTGACCGGCGTGCTGGAGCCGACCAACGAGCCCTACGCGATCGCCAAAATCGCCGGCATCAAGATGTGCGAGAGCTACAACCGCCAGTACGGGCGGCGCTACCGCAGCGTGATGCCGACCAACCTGTACGGGCCCAACGACAACTTCCACCCCGACAACGCGCATGTGCTCCCCGCGCTGATGCGCCGCCTGCACGAGGCGAAGGCGGCGGGCCGGGACAGCGTTGCGGTCTGGGGCACGGGCCGGGCGATGCGCGAATTCCTCCACGTGGACGACATGGCGCGCGCCAGCGTGTTCGTCATGCGGATGGACGATGCGGTCTACGCAAACAACACACGGCCGACGCTGTCGCACATCAACGTCGGTACGGGTCAGGACTGCACGATCGGCGAACTAGTGCACACGCTGGCGCGGGTGATCGGCTACGAGGGGCGATTGGAGTTCGATGCGTCGAAGCCCGAAGGTGCGCCGCGCAAGCTGATGGACGTCTCCCGGCTCAATGCTATGGGCTGGCGCCCCGAGATTAGCCTGGAGGATGGTCTGCGCCAGACCTACGGCTGGTTCCTGGAGAACTCTATAACCCTACGCGCGAGCTAAGCTCGACTTTGATTCATCGGGAGGCGTCGAGGGCAGCGAGGTGACGAAGCGGGTGTGATGGTTGAGCTGTGGTGTCCCGCCAGGAGACGCCGCCATGCTGCCCTGCCCAACCACTTCATCATCTCAGCGTACTCGATCCTCCGCTTCGATTTGCGCCGGCTGACCCAGGTTAGCCGGCAGTTGGCAAGTGGCGTAAGGAAGGTGGATCAGCGCGGATGGAGGATCCGATGAGCGACACGATCACGCGTGCCGAACTTGCCGAAGAGGCAGGCAAACTGGGGTTTGCCATGACTGGCTGGATCTACGACGTGATGAGCCGCCGCGAGGATTGGAACCAGGCCGCCCCAGTCGAGACGGTAACGGCGTTCCTCGCTGCGGTCCGTGAGCGTCTCAACAGCATAGAAGCCCGAGCCGGCATTACAGTTGATGCTGCGCCTAGAGGCTGAGCCCGAAGAGCCCGCTGCGCCGGTCTATTCCTCTCTTGGCATATCCTCTCTTGGCATCGATCGTGCAATGAGGACGCCGTGACTGATCGATCCTGGACCGTCACAGCCTCACGCTACGTCTTGAAAGATCGTTGGATCAGCGTGCGCGCTGATGATTGTCGCACGCCGAGCGGCACGGTTGTCGCACCCTACTATGTCATCGAATCCTCCAACGCGGTGCATGTCTTAGCTTTCGACGAGACCGACCGAGCGATCCTCGTTCGCCAGTACCGTCATCCCTACGGTGGACTGACTCTCGAACTGCCCGGTGGTCGCATAGACCCCGGCGAGACAGATCCGCTGATGGCGGCCGCGCGCGAGTTACGCGAGGAGACTGGCTACGGCGGTGGGACTTTCGAGGCCGCTGCCATCTTGTCCGTTGATCCACCGCGTATCGCCAACCGGACTCACTTCGTGGTGGCCCATGGCGTCATCCCAGGAAAAGCAGCTCCAGATCCATCGGAAGAGATCGAGATCGTGTTGATCCCGCGTGATGAACTGCGGGCGCTCGCTTGCCGGGGCGACCTCGTCACCGCGGCCCATCTCGGGATGATCCTGCTGGCACTGCTGCGAGCCGAGGCGTCAGGGGGAAGGGACAAGCGCCCCGGCAGCATCAAGGCTCACAAGGGTACCACCGCTGGCGCCACACCGAGAACCTGAGTACGACGGACTCTCGTGTGGCGAATCGGTCGAAGCCAGGGCGCTGAGGGCGTTATGAAGTAGAGTTTGAAAACGCCCCAAGCGCCGCACTCGCCCGGCCCCGCCCCCGATCTGCGTACCGGGCTGGGGAGCGTCCAATCTCACCAGCGATGAGGCGACCCGCAACGCGGCTTCGGCGCGCCGGCTGATGCAATTTAGAGCTCCTCACAAAACTCCGGGGCACCGGGAGGTCTCCCTCTGGCCGCAACAGGGCAGCGGGAGTTTTGCGAGAGGCTCTTAGCTAAAGGTCAGCAAGTGGCGTAAAGAGAGGCAGATCAATGCGGACGGAGAATTCTATGGGCGAGGAAATCACTCGTTCTGAAGTCACCGAACAGGCCGGCAAACTGGGGTTTGCCATGACTGGCTGGATCTACGAGGTGATGAATCGCCGCGAGGATCGGAGCCAGCCTGTCCTAGCCGAGCCATTGGCAGCATTTTTGCCCGCATTTCGGAGCGCGTCCACAACACCGAGGTCCGCGCTGGCCTGACATCTTGCGATGAGCCGAAGAGTCGAATTCGATAAAGCCTACTCAACCGGTCAGGGCGGGTCAAAGCGGAAGGAAGCAGAGCCAAGTCTAAATTATACGCGAACAGTCTGTCTTGAGAGTGAAAAGCAGAAGGGCTATTTGCACTCGCTGCTCAACATACGCTCATTGCACCATTAAGAAGTCAAGCAAGCGTTCAGCCACCAACGCGCTGTGCAGATCCACAAGTCGGTCGTTACCTACCTCGCCCTGCTGATTGCCGCAAAAAAGCAGCATACGAGACATGGTTGAACCGAGTGTCGATACTAACCACGGCATTCAATGAGGAGGGGATATGCATCAGCAAGGACGAGACGACGATGCCAAATTAGCAATATGCCGATTAGACCGCTAAACGAAGGATTGGATCCATGAAAGTAATCATTGAGAATGCTAAGTAATATGAATCTACGGCACAAGGAATAACACCGCATCGATTGCATTTGACTAAAATCCGGCTGGCGCGGGACGCTATATGCGAAGTCGAATGTCTAGCCGTTTCGAATGTTATCTCATCAGTCAGCAATAGCTAGCTGCCAATGTCATATTATTGGACAACATGCGATGACGATCTTCCCAAAAAATAAGCTCATCTCGGAGGATATCATTATGGCATACACGTTAGTAGATCTTTCACGAAACGCCGATCTGCCAGTATATATTTTCGAACGAATGCTATTACTAAGAGAAAGAATTATTTCCACAATAGAGCGTCGGACAGAGACAATACATAAATTAGGGCTTGATGAGAAATTCTGCATCGGCGACTCAAACTGGATTTCTGATGGATCGGCAGATTTTTTTCATGCTTCAAAATATGTCCAGGCCGGTGACTACAAAATTATAAACACCCTCCGGTTTTGGTCTCAATGTTTTACCGGATATAAGATCATGCGATTACAAGACGGCGCGGGGACGCATTCCGTCGAACCCGTCCCGGAGCCTTATGATAAGTGGTTGAGTGATAACCGCAGCTCGCCTGACAATTGGTGCCATCATTGGCACTCCCTCATGTCCTACAGACCAAAGCATATATTTTCGCCGCCACGAATGCTCGGCGAGATCGGCTGGGATGTGGAAGGTGTTGTCGTCAGCCATGACACATGCGCCTATCAAGAGCGTTTGTCCTTGATGGAAGAGGGAGGGGTATTCGCCCGGCTCGCGAAGTTGGGCCGCCCTCCCCAAATATTGGAGATCGGCGGTGGATATGGCGCGTTAGCTCGCGCGATCCATGCCCATTACCCACAATCTCGGTATGTAATATGCGACCTTCCCGAGTCTCTGGTTTTCTCAGGACTATATCTTACAGCAACGACCGGCCTCATCCCGGATGTATATAATGGCGAGGACGAATTTTCGCCATCGTCATCGTTCTCGCTGCTTCCGAACTATCTTTTCGATCTATGCGATCAGTCCGCCGTACAGTTTGATCTTGTTATCAATACGCTTTCGATGTCCGAAATGTCAGAACATCAGGTTCGACGCTACGCGCGCGGCATCAAACATCTTATTGGAAAGGAAGGCATTTTCTATGAACAAAATCAGGACAACACTGTTGTCGGTATGATTTATGCAAAAGATTATATTAAAGATATATTGAATTACAGGAAGAACATTGCGTCGCCGTTCCCGGTTGTGCATGGCTTGGCGGATCTATGGTCGAATATGCCGCTAAATTAATTCCATTCTGATCATTTGAGGCGCAAGTTATCTTGTGAATTGCGCCACACGCCAATCGCGATCGCGTCATAACCAACTGAGAGCTCAGTTATGAAAATTTCGATTACGTTGCCCTCTATATATCAAGATGATCTTCGCAGGCTGCTCGCAAATATACGCGATACGACTATAAATCCCGTCGAGGTAATTGTAGTCACACCAAATATCGAGCCGTTTGACTTTGAGATGAAGCCGAATCAGACGATTATATGGGTGCAAGAAAAAGCAAAACGGGGCTGCGCGGCTGCCCATGCTACGGCAGCGCAAATAGCGACGGGCGACTTCATCACACCCACCGCTGACGATTGTGATTATTTGGAGGGATGGGATGAGCACGCTCTCGATACATATCACAAGCGTGCACCGCATACCTCAGGCATGTTTTGCCTCGGACTACATCATGGATATGTTGGCACAGCCTTCGGAATATATTTTCCAGCCTTCTCATTCATGAAAACGACTGATGCTAGGAATTTTGGTTACTTCGACAGCCGGTACAAAAAGGATTTTACTGACCCAGATTTTGGCTTGAGGCTATGGTCGGTGGGCGGCAGGTGTGAATTTACCAGCAAGAAAATCGTCGAGATCACCGCTCTAGATGCTCGAAAAGCCGGCGAAAACTGTCTTCCTGAAGATTTAGATTTATTTGTAAATAGCTGGGGAGAAAAGTATGGTCTCAGAATGGAAAAATCACATATGCGCTCCATAATTGTCGATTTTGACCCAACTGTGCATCCAGAATTTGTCTCAGATAATACAGTCTTCTGCAATGATCCTGAATCCGTGTATAAGATGAGTTGTATATCGCCCCCTCATTTGATCAGCAGTACTGGTGGATGGAACTTGGTTTGGTTTCGTCACAAAGCGTTTGCAATTCACCAGTCAGTTGGCCCCCTTGATTTCGAGAAAGAGGAAGAAAGACTGTCGGAACTCGGCGGCATGAGCTTCACAAATATACCGGCGGCTGAGGAGTTCATTAGGGATGCAATACGTAGATCAAACCTATAGGTCTCAAGCAACAAGCCGGTGCCGCCCGAGCGGCGCTCCAAAAAATTTCTAAGCAAAAGGCCGGCCTTGGCAAATGGCTGTGAAAAGACGAAAGACGCCCCGGCCGAAGCCTGGGCGTCTTAAATAGTGTGAAGTAGTGTTTAAAGCGGTGGCCGGTCGGGCCGTCGCATGAAGGGCTTCAGCATAACGCCCCGCATCTCGTTCATGTAGTCCCGCACGAACTTGGCAATTTCGTCGATGCGTCGTTCGAGGCGGGTGATCACGTTGCCGGTCACGTAGGTCTGCGCCACCTCGACTTGAAGGCGCTCAGCTTCTCTTCGAGCCCCCGGATCTCGATCTTGGCCGCGGCCATGTCGATTGTGAGTGGCTAGAGCCGGTCCCGCGCCGCTTGAGACGGGTTAGCGGGTAGCGCGTTGGTAGGTGAAGGAGCTTGCTCATGCCTTCACCCCTGTCTGTGGACCTGCGCGAGCGTGTCGTGGCTGCCGTGGTGGCGGGTGCCTCCTGCCATCGCGCCTCAGCCCGCTTCGGGGTCAGCGTGTCGAGCGCCAGCCGCTGGTCGGAGCGCTTCCGCCACGAGGGCCAACTCGCCTCCAAGCCGATGGGCGGCGATCACACCTCGAAGCGCATAGAGGCGCATGCCGCGCTGATCCTGAGGATTTCCAGGCAGGAGCCGCGTCTTTTCCTGCGCGAGGTGCGCGACCGGCTGGCTGAGCAGGGCGTCCAGACCAGCACGAGCGGCCTGTCACGCTTCTTTGCCCGCCACGGGATCAGCTGGAAAAAGGGGCAACGTTCGCAGCTGAGCAGGAGCGTGCGGAAGTAAGGGCGGCCCGCGAGGCCTGGTTCGAGGCGCAGCCCGAGCTCGATCCGGATCGGCTGGTGTTCCTGGATGAGACGGCGGCTGCCACCAACATGGCGCGCCGCTATGGTTGGGCTCCGCGCGGTGAGCGCTGCCGGCTCGCAGCCCCGTTGGGCCACTACAAAACCACCACCATCACCGCCGCCCCGCGCACCAGTGGGCTGTGCGCCACCGCGCTATTGGACGGTCCCACGAACGGCAGGCGCTTTTGCAGCTACGTCACCGAGACCTTGGTCCCGGTGCTGCAGCCGGGCGACATCGTCGTCATGGATAACCTGCCAGCCCACAAAGTCGCCGGCGTACAGGACGCGATCGAGGCCGCAGGAGCGCGGCTGCTCTACCTTCCGTCCTACAGCCCTGATTTCAACCCGATTGAACAGGCCTTCGCGAAGCTGAAGGCGCTGCTACGCAGCGCGGCAGCCCGCACGATCCCGGATCTCTGGGCGGCGATCCGCCAAGCCTTCACGCGCTTTACTCTGCAGGAGTGCCGCAACTACATCGCCGCAGCCGGCTACGAGAACGACTTGGCCGTCGCTACCTGACCGGGAACAGCTCTAGATCGCCTCCTTCGTGGCGGTGCGGAGCTTCCCGACGATCCAGTCGATGCCCTTGCCGACCAAGAACAGGAACAGCGTAACCGATCGGCCAGGACCACGCCCGGTCTGCGCGCAGCGTGCTAATCTGTTTGAATGGCGGTCGACGAGAAGCGCATCGACGAGGCAGTGCTCGCCCTTCTGTGGCTGACGCTCGACGACGAGCGTCGGGCCTGGAAGGGCTTTGATTGGGCTGTGCTTGGCCGTCTCCACGGCAAGGGCTCATCGTCGATCTAGTCGGACGCCCCAAGCCGCTGGTGCTCACGGACGAGGAATTGTGCCAATCCGCGGCGTTGTTCCGGACCCTGTTCACACGTCCTGACTGATGCGCCAGGGCTGCAGCGTTCCCAGGCCACGGCTCGGAGCGTGGGTTTGCTCGCGTAGGCCCAGGGCAGAAGCTCGCCGAGGTGCCGCTGCGGATGGCCGTCGACGATGCGGGTGATGACGTCGGCCAGGTAGGCCTGCGGCTCGACGCCGACGAGCTGGCAGGTCTCGATCAACGAGGCGACCACCACTCAGTGCTCGCCCCCGCCGTCGGAACCTGCAAATAGGGCGTTCTTCTGATTTAATGCCAATGGCCGGATCGCGCGCTCGACGGTCTTGGAGTCGATCTCGAGGCGGCCGTCATCCAGGTACAGGCTCAACCCCGCCCAGCGGCTCAGGGCGTAGCGGATCGCCTCCGCCAGGTTGCTCTTGCGGCTCAGGAGACCGAGCTTCTCCCGTAGCCAAACCTTCAGCGCCTCGACCACTGGCCGGCTTCGCGCCTGACGGGCCGCCCGTCGCTCTTCGGCCGTGCGACCGCGGATCTCGGTCTCGATCCGGTAGAGCGCGGCGATGCGCGACAGCGCCTCCGTGGCGATCGGCGAGGCCGCGGCGAGGTCATAGAATTGCCGACGCACATGGTTTCAGCAGTAGGCCAGCCGCACCGCACCGCCCTTAGCCAAGCTCTCGTAGGCCGCATAGCCGTCGACCCGCAGCACGCCTGCAAACCCGGAGAGATGCGCGATCGGTCGTCCAGCCGTGCGGTCGGGGGCGTAGACGTAGGCGACGCGGTCGGATCCGTCCCGCCCAGGGCCGGTCGTCGCGCGCATACGCCCAAAGCTGGCCGCTCTTGGTGCGACCGCGGCCCGGATCGAGCACCGGTGCCGTGGTCTCCTCGGCAAACAGCTTGCCCGAGCGCTTGAGCGTCTCCAACAGCCGCGCGTGCACGGGCCGGAGGAGGAAGGCGGCGCGCCCGACCTAGTCGGCCAGCGTCGAGCGATCCAGGCTGACGTCCTGGCGGGCGAAAATCTGCGCCTGTCGATACAGCGGCAGATGATCGGCTTATTTGGAGACGAGCACCTGCGCGACGAGAGCGTCGGTCGGTAGGCCGCCCTCGATAAGCTGCGCGGGCGCGGGTGCCTGCACGATCGCGTCCCCGCAGACGCGGCAAGCGTAGCGCGAGCGGCGGATCACCAGCGCCGGAACTGCGCCGGCATCACGTCGAGGCGCTCAGACACGTGCTCACCGATCCGGTGCGAGGCACCCGAGCAGCATGGAACGGTGCTTGGTGCCTCATAGCAACGGCGAAGCGAAATTCCTCTGTTACAATGCTTCGAAACGATTTCCAGTGAGCCTCGTTCCCGTGATGACCCAAGGCATCAACAGGTATTCGACGCCATAAAGTCATTCAATCGGCAAGCAAAAATTATTGAGGAAAAAACGCTCCGCGATCTCCTCCACAATATAATCTGCCTCTTTCCCATAGCCAAGTATTTCCTCACTAAATGGTTCGTACGCGTCCCGTCGTGATGCCCAAATAAATCTGACCTGCTCGAAGATATGTGATAGATGTGGTGCTATAGCGGAATTGGAGTGCGAGTCACCCAACAAAATAACGCTTGATTTGATGGGCGCTTTTTCATTTTTGAACAGGCGATGAATACCAGTATTTTGTCGACTGATTTTGGAGAGATCTTGTACCATGTATTGGTTCGAAACCATCAGTGTTTCGATACTTCGCTGTGCAAAACGCGCCGCGAGATCACATGTAAATGACGTGAATTCGAATTCAAGTTCGTAATTTGGCTGAGGAAGCCGGAGCTGATCAATTAGTTGTCGAATTATCTGACAGTAGGTACCGCTACCGGGATGCGAGTCGAAAGCCCGCAACTCATCGAGCCTATTTTGTCGAATAGTGAGCGCCGCCAAAGGATCGATCATTGCCCGGCGCTCCTGTCCTTGATAACTCGATAGGGCGCTTCCCAAACCAACAGTTGAATCGGGCCGCTCAATAATTCTGCGAGGTTCCGGAACAATTAACATCGCATCGAACACTATCCCCGAAGAGATAGCATTTGTAAGACGAAGCTTATGTGATGATAAAAAGTTATAATTGTTGTAGCCACTATGAAGTATTGGTATATATCGGCCGTCAACTTCAAGAGATCTTAGATCTAAATCTACCAGATTTTCCTTCGAATTCTCAACAATTCTTAGGAAGTCTAGACCGTAGGCAGCACAAGCAATATCATTGGAATAACGACACAGTCGCCAAATACGCGCGAATTCGCCTGGTTGCCCACCCGACGTCATCGAGATGCAAAAACGGTTAGCTGTCCTATTACTGGGCAAAGCAAAGCTCCTCAAAGTAGGTTTTATTAATGCGCTGCGTCAATCGCTATACTATAGAACGTATAGCGTATGCGCGCGCCTCGTCTATACTTTGAAATGAGACAATACCTTGTCTCTGCTTTTTGTCAGTAAAATCGACCTGGTGTTTTGATTTATTCAAACAATAGCAGAGTCCAGAATAATCAATCAACTCAAAGTCGCCGACTGAACCGACATGCAGCGGCTGGTGCCAGATTTGGTTGTCTTCGAATGATACGGTGCATGAAACGCTTCTTTCGTTTCTAGGCTGAAATAGGTCCGCGATTTTCCGGCCACTGGCCGACAATGAGGCACCAACGCGCTCAATTACGGTATGCCTCGGTCGCTCCGAAGATCTACCCCATGCATGAGATCGATCAATAAGTGTTAAATCTAATGCCTGCTGCATGATTCGATGCATCGGCATATCAACACTGTACTTATGAAGGGCATCGTCAGCTTTCTGCCTCCAATCGAATTCGAGTGCAGACAAGCAAAATTCTCTGTAGTCGGCTTCAGGCGGCGCCATCTCGACAAGAAGTCCTTGCCGAGTGGGTGTCTTAGTTCTTTCCGACACAAGCAGTCGTTTCGAATGCAGATAGCGCCCTAAGCGAGTAGGAGATGGAATTGGCCAAACTTCTGATTGCCGAAAATTGAGTCCGATCCGCGTTGTCGATATGAAATCAATTATATCAGAAGTCGATGACATATATTCTGGCCATATAACTTTGCAATTCCTCGATAAATCTTCTACAAGTTTATCGCGGTACGGCGTGTGTAAACCAAAAAATCCAAAATCGTGGGTCGGCTTTCTATTAATGATACTTTTCTTTGGCAACAACGACTCCGAGAAGCCTAACTCCACGAACACGCACGGCGCAAATTGCGAGTAGTAGGCACAAGAGTCTTCGATCATAGACCAAATAAACAATGCGCCGCTTGCAGTTTCTGCAAACGACGAAAATCTTAACGGCCAAGGGTCATCCGATCTCCAATTAAAGCCACCGTGAGAGTCTGGTATTTCAGTAGCGATGATCCCGTATTTGATATTCTCCGCCGCCAATGAGGCGCCCATTCCCGGTCGGAAATTCTCCCACAGTATGTTGATAGCTCTTCTATCTAATGCTGCATTTCGGGTGACCTGATGTCCAAGAGAGGTAAGACCTGCATAAAACCAGTCGTACATATCGTTTAGAGTCGACGCGCCAACGATATTATGATTTATATGAGAAAAATGAAAATGCATGTTCGCCTCTTCTGATGCTGTAGGGAATGACCCGCGGCCTTATCATTTTTGATGATCAATCGCGACGAACCCTCTCAAATGAAACCGCTTCGCTAGCCTGAACTGTTGAGGAAATTTGCGTCACCGGTCAACAACAAATTAAATTGCGTATTTAATCTGCGCGTCACATGGCGTCAATTTACGAAGATATTGCATCCTCTTTTGCCTTTCGGGTATTGCTAGAAGACAATGATTATCGTATTGCATTAAAGCTGGACCGGTCAGGTAGCGAAAGCCAAGTCGTTCTCGTAGCCGGCTGCGGCGAGGTAGTTGCGGCACTCCTGCGGCGTGAAGCGCGTGAAGGCCTGTTGGATCGCCGCCCACAGATTCGGGATCGTGCGGGTAGCCGCGCTGCGCAACAGCGCCTTCAGCTTTGCGAAGGCCTGTTCAATCGCGTTAAAACCAGGTCTGTAAGACGGAAGGTAAAGCAGTCGCACTCCTTGCGGCCTCGATCGCCTCACGCACGCCGGCGACCCTGTGGGCTGGCAGGTTGTCCATAACGACGATGTCGCCAGGGTGCCGCACCGGGATCAGGGTCTCGGTGACGTAACTGCGGAAGCGCCTGCCGTTCGTCGGACCGTCCAGAGATGAAGGCATCGGCATGCTCCTTCACCCGTCAACCCGCCACCCGTTAACTCGTCGCAATCAGCCCGGGAGCGGCTCTAAGTGGCCCGCAGCCGACGACGACGGCCCGCGAGATCAGCCAATCTGGGGTGCGGCTGCAGTGCTATTGAAAATGAACGCCGAGCTGTCAAACCCCTTTCACGGCGGACACAAGCCGCGTCACTCTTTTTGTTCACCCGGATGGCGTCGGATGACTCGGCCATCAATAAGGCGCTTGTACGGACTCGCCTTGCCGCCTGGCAAAGGGCGCCGATACGGGTTCGCGATGCCCGCGTGCCGATCGCGCACTCTCCGCACCCGTGCGATCACGCCAACGTCGACCACCGTTTTGGCCGCGTGACAGGGTCGGCACAGCACCTGACAGTTCTTCAAGGAGGCGTCCTCCGTCAGCGCAGCCGGAACGATGTGGTCGTAGTGGAAGCGCCCGACCTGAAGTGCGCACGGACAGCGGCTGCCGTCCGTGAGTAAACCCTCGCACCGCCCGTCAGCGCGGGCGAGGGCGGCGCGCAGCACCGCCTTGCTGAACTCCCGCCGCGCCATCACGCCACCCCCGCAACAGTGCCCGCGGTCGGCCCGCCCAGGTCAGCCGCGATCTCGGCGCGCTCAGACCGGGTCTCAGCCAAACGGTAGGCGTGCAATTCGCGCGCATCGAGCGCGGCACAGGCGGCGAGCCAGCCGAGGAAACCAGGATCGCCAGCATCGCAGGCGCGGGCCGCAACAATCGACGCGTGCCCTTGCTCATCGCGAGCAACTGCGAGGATGACCGCTGCGTGTTCGGCGACCTGATCGGGGGCGTCGAGCGGCTGGACAACCACGACGTAGCGCCGGCCGGAGCGCCCGCGCCAAACGCTCATGGCGAGAGCAGGCTCGCCGCGCAGGCCAGCGTTCGTGCGCAAGCGCTCCTCGCGTATCGAAGACCGCACGGAGCGGTCAGCCTTTAACTCGCGTAGGGCAGCAGCCCAGGAGATGGTGCGGTTCGACATCGCCACCCTCACGCGCTGAGCGGGAAGAGGGCGACACACGGCTCGTCAAACGGCCGCGAGTGCAAATGCAAGGTTGAGGGGGATCCAGCTGGGCAGGGGGCCGGCTGAAAGGCCGCTGGGACCGAGGAGAGGGTCTGAATGTGGCCCTGAGTAGAGGAAGGCATGCTGTGCTCCGAGTCGTCGGCGGGATCTGCCCCGCCACCAACCCGACCCCGCTGTCGGCCCGTGGGACCGACGGGGTTGAGGCACGCACGCCGCTGTCCTCAGGCGTGCTGACTGCTAGCGACAGTACGACAGCATGAAGCAGCCCCTGACACCGGTCACGGCCACTAGCTCGCACGTGATCGACTTACTGCCGTGGACGTTCATTGCGCCCCGATGCTTGATGATGAGGCTCAGCTCAGCGTTTAGCAGCTTGAATTTCTGAGTCATCGGGTCCATTACTTCAATTATGAATGCGTCGCTCTGCGAGCATTAACGCTCCACTGGCCGCAACAGTCCAGTCGAGATCGACGTCAGCTGTTATTTTTCGACGCAGAACATCATGCACGACCTGCGCGCCATAGTTTAAAAGTGTATCGTAATCTACAGTCCGGCCAAAGTAGGCAGTGATATTTACGCACCCGGAGCGTATTTAGAGGCGGGCCGAGCTTCGGCTGACGAGGCCATCACAATCCGAAGGCATTCCGAATAGGTTAGATCGGCATCACGGTGCTGGAACAATCCAATCCGCTGGACCATGGTGCGATCCTTCAGTCTCACGGATGGCTCGACCGCCCGTCACCTCCTCGTACCGCCTCACGATCAAGTCGACGTAACGCGGGTCGATCTCGACCCCGTAGCACCGTCGCCCCGTTTGCTCGGCCGCGATCAGCGTTGAGCCCGAGCCCAGAAACGGGTCGAGGACGATCTCATCTCGCCCCGTGAGATCCAGCAACGCGTCCGCGAGCAGCGCGACCGGCTTGACCGTTGGGTGGTCCTGCAGGCCCTTCCGCGAGCCGGATCCGAGCGACGAGGCGCCGGGATAGGTCCAGAGGTTCGAGCGCCAGCGGCCGCCTCGACCCAGGCCGACATTGTTGACGTGCGCGTCCACACCTTTCTTGAACAGAGGGAGCAGCTCGTGCTGCGAGCGGTACAAACTGCCCATGCCGGCGTTGGTCTTCGCCCACACGATCAAGTTCAGCGGTGTCAAAGCCAGCTCAGCTGCCGCATGCTGAACCACGTGCAGCCCGCGCCAGTCTATGAAGGTGCCGAACACGCCGCCTTCGACAAGATGGGACAGGGCGGTCCCGATCCACTCCAAGTTGAACGTCTGGAATTCCGACTCGGTCATCTCACCGCTGGCCATCGCGAACTCGCGATGCTCACCGCCGGTCACGTGCCCGCGGATCGGCACGTTGTAAGGTTCATCGGTCAGGAGCAGGCGCGCACGCTCCGCTTCCATGAGCTTGGCCAGCACGGCTGGATCGCGAGCATCCCCGCAGACCACTCGGTGCCGGCCAAGCACGAACACGTCACCCGGCCGCGCCACGGCTGCCGCATCCGCCGACGGTGTCAGCGGGCCGGGCTCGACGGTATCGGGCTCATCGTCCAAGAGGACCTGATCGATCTCGCCATCCGTGAAGCCCGTCACATCGAGCGCGCCCTCTTCGAATGCGAGTTCCTCGAACTCCAGCTTCAGCTCGTCCAAGTCCCATCCGCCGCGCTCCTGCAACCGGTTGAGCGCCAGCCGCAACGCGCGCTGCTCGCCCGGCGTGAGGTGGCCCGCGACGATGCAAGGAATGACGCTCAAACCCACGAGCTTGGCCGCCTCGACGCGCGATACTCCGTCGAGGATGCCGTCCTGTCCGTCGATCAGCACCGGATCGCAGAAGCCGAGGGTGCGGATCGAGGCGGCCACGCGTTCCACCTGAGCAATGTCGCGCGTACGCACCGCACGGGCCGGCGCCGTGAGTGACCCTGGTGAGCGCTGAACCAAGGTGAGGTTCGGAGCCAAGTCGTTGCGCACACGGCCTGCCGCAGGAGCGGGTCGGTCGAGGGCAGTCCGGCGCCGACGGCTCTTGCTATGAAGAGAGTCGACCAACAGGTCAGCGCCACCCAAGCGGTCTCGCGTCGCACGTCCCATGATTGCTCTCCCTTTAGCGCGCTTCACCGTTCACTAATCAGACGACCTTCCGGCCTCCGGCCAACCCGACCGCGAAAGTGTCGAAGATCATCAATTCTACGCTTCGTGCCGGTGCCGATCGGCCTGGGCTTCAGCCAGGAGCCGCTGCTGCTGAATGATCGCTCTCGCCTCCCATTCAGCGTCGCTGTAAGGCGCCTGGCTCGCGTACGGCGGCGGTTGGCCGACGCCGAAGACCTCGAACAGGATAGCGTCAATCTCGCGGACCTTGCGGAATGCACCAACGATCGGCATCCCGGACTGCGAGTCGAACGGCCGCGGCGCGCAGAACCAACCCACGCGCTCGAGCCCCAGCGCTTTCGATGGCTGCTGCAGGTACTGCGCCCAAAAGTTGTAGGCGCCGATCTCGCGCAGGACCGCGATCAGGGTGTCCTTCCCTTCGCGATCCGGCAGCAATGGCTCGCCCTTTTGCCGCATGACAGTCCGCCGCCGATGGAGCCTCCAGGCCTCGTTTTTGAGAGCGACAGCCGGCAGCAGCACCTCAGTCCACACCCCGCGTTTGCGGACGTAGGCAGTCAGATCATCCTCATGCACACGCTGCATTACCAAGACGATCGCGCCTCCCGCCTTGTCGTTCAGCCGAGGGACGATCTCGGCATCGTACCAAGCGTGGACGAAGCCACGCGCGCCCTCGTCCTGCGCCCGATGCGGCGCGATCGGATCGTCGATGACGATGAGGTCGGCTCCGCGCCCGATCAGACTCTGGCCAACAGCCCGATACAGAATGCCGCCGCCATGCGGCAGGATGATCTCGCCCGGTGTCACGGTCGGCCGCAGATGCGGAAAAAGGACCCGACACCGCGGAGTGCGCATCAACGTGACGACGCGGCGTTGCAGCTCCGCGGCCAAGGTACGCGTGCCGGCGACAACGATGATCTTGCGCGTCGGATCTCGGCCGAGGGCGAAGACTACCATCGCGACCGTAGCGCAATGCGATTTGAGGCTGCGCGGTGGGGCGTTGAGGATCAGGCGAGTGGCGCCGCGATTGAGGCAGCCTTCCAGCGCATCAGCCATGACGTCGATGTGCCAGGTAGTGCCGAGCTCATGTTGCGGAGACAACTCGTAAAATGCCAGCTTCGTGAAGGACGTAAGGTCGGCGCGATAAAGGCGCTCATGAAGCGAGCTTGGCATGATCACGCCTCCGATTTATCGTCGTCATCAATAGGCAGCAGCGTGCCAGCAAGTTCGGCTAAGATTTCGTCGTCATAAGGCTTGAAACCGAATGAATCTGGGTTGTCACTTTCGCGCATTAGTCGAAATAGTAAATCTCGGGCACGGGCATCGCCCTTGGCCGCTGACTTAACTGCATTCATCATGATTATCTCGCGCGCCCTGATGCGAACTTTTCGGCCGTTTCGCGTCACAGGGACGAGTTGATCAAGCTGCTGTTCCAGCAGCGCGTAGAAGCTTTTCAAACGACGTGGGCGCCCACGGTGATTACCGGAGGTTTCAGGCTTGAACTGGGTATGGCGTGGTGGCTTGCGGTAGCCGACCTTGTAATCATCATTCATGATCGCGATCCCGAACACGGAATTGGGAGACGACATCGCCCCAGTTTGCGGGCGGCTCAGATGGCTGACGCCCACGCTTGCGCACCGGTGCTTGATGGATAAGTTCGTTGATGCGGACGGCCAGCTCGGATAGCTCGATCACGAAGGCACTAAAGAGGCCTCCGGTCAGCTCATCGGAGAGGAATGTAGCGAGTTTTTCCGGCCCATCGAAAATTTCGATATAATTGAGCCGCTCCCCTTCTTCGACCGATGATCCATAATATTGGACTGCGTGTTCCGTCGCCTCTACGCGCCGCAGAACGAGAAAGATTTTGATTCGCTCGCGTCTCTCACTTGGTGACGATCTAAAATCGGACTCGTCAGGTTGGGTGGAGCTCGTGCGCCCCCACGTCTGAAGGCTATGATTCGCTTTGCCGAAGGCGTCCTTGAGCTTGTCTTGAATCATAGTGATAAGCTCGACCACCTCTCCCTGTTTAAAGCCAAAGCGGGTCAGCTCATGCGCCACAGCGAGATTGAATACGCTGTGAGGTGTGTACCGAACCTCATGCCCAGTCCCAGCCGGCAACTCGTCGTAGAACGCCAAGGTAGATGCCGCATTCCCACTTTGGCTGGCTCGGGCCTGGGAGACGTCCTCGTCCAGGAGCCGTCTCACGCTGGCGGCAAGACGCGAGGGGACCGGTTTGTCTAGGCGTAGCCGAGCTGTGTCCGACGCCCCGTACATGAGCGCATAGATGAGCTGGATGGCTTGCTGGCGGGTCACGGTCATGAAAGCCCCATTTAGAAACACCGATCGCGGCTTCAATAATACCCGTGTACGTTTTTCGGACGGCGGTCATGCGGTGGCGCGTGGTTTAATCCCTGTAACGGCCCGATGATTTCCTGTTCCAAAACGACGGGAATTTTGCAGCTAAATGCTTGATCGACTGGCACAATTTTTGGCGAGCGCTGCCAAAAAACGACGTATGAACGTTCAATTCCCTGATAATCAGGCCTGCCTCAGCCCGATCGCATCACCCTTGGGTACTGAATACTCAGGGCTCGAAGCGTGAAGGCATGAACGACCGCGGCTCATCGCGTGCAGAGCACGATTGGATGGGCACGGGTGGTTTAATCGACCGAGCGGGTTTGTTGGTGGAGCGATGACCGGGCGAGCCAGCTCGAAGTGCGAGCGGCAGTGCCCCACAACACGGCGCAGAAGCTCTGAGCAGGCATACCTTCGGTCGGCGAGCGGATACGCAGCTCGTCTGGATGCGGATCAGTTCAACCGCGATCCGCCGCGATGGGATTGTCAGGCCTCGGCCAAACCGCGGCGTCGTCGGGCACCGCGCGCAGCACGGTGCAGCCCATGCCGATCATGGCGCGTGCGCCGACCTTGAGGCCCTGCAACACCTTCGCGAGCGGACCGACCAGACCGTCCGCGCCGATCCTGCAGCGTCCGCCGATGAAGGCTGCCGGCGAGATCGTCGTGTTGTCGCCGATCTCCGCGTCGTGCCCGATGATGGCGCCGGTATTCACGACGCTGAAACGCCCGAGCCGCGCATCGACATTGACGATCACGCCATGGGCCACGAATGCGCCTGCACCCAGAACCACGCCCTGGCTGACGATCGCGTGCGGTGACACGAGCGGCGGGCAGGGCAGGGCGTGCCGGTCGAGCCACGCGATGATCTCGGCGCGCGCCTGGATTGCAGCCCGGCTCACCCCGCCGACCGCGAGGGCGACACCCGCAAACTCCGCGCGGTCGGCCAGCAATTCGTCGAGATAGCCCCGATAGGTTCCCACCTGCGCGCTCGGCTGGCTCGAATAGGTCGCCTCCACGGTGTAGCCGCACAGTTGCGCGACCTCGGCGATCTCCTTGGAGAAGCCGCCGCCGCCGATCAGGGCCAGGCGCTTGGTCTCGGACGTCACCGGCAGCCATCCATCACAGCGTCGCCCCGCCGTCGACCCGAAGGATCTCGCCGGTCACGTGCCGCGCCTGCGGCGACATCAGGAACGCGATGGCATCGACCACCGAGTCCACCGTCGCCACCCCCGCCGGGCTCCGCTTCTCCAGCGCGGCCTTGAAGTCGTCGCCGTAGAGGCGCGCATGGGCCTGGGTCATCTCGGTGTCGAGCCAGCCCGGCGCGACGCCGACCGCGCGACGCGGCGCGAGTTCCCGGGCGAGACCGCGGATCAGCGCGTCGAGACCCGCCTTCGAGGCCGCGTAGGGAACGATCGCCGGCTCCGGGCGCTGGGCCGCGACCGACGATATCGCGCAGAACACCGCGTCCCGCGTGGAGATCCGGGCACTGCCGAACGCGGCGGCGAACAGGGTCGGGGCGACGAGGTTCGTCTTGTAGAGACGCTCGACCTCGTCCACGCCGAGGCTGCGCATGGGTTTGATGACCTGCATGCCCGCGCAGTACACGAGGCCCGTCAGCAGGCCGCGCTCGGCGACCGCAGCCTGCAGAACGCCGCCGATCGCCGCCAGGTCGGTCACGTCCGCCGCGACCGTCGCGATCCCCGCATCGGCGAGATCCGCCAGCTTGTCCGCCCGACGGGCGAGGGCGGTGACCGAGCCCTGTCTAACGAAATGCTCCGCGACGGCCCGGCCGATGCCGCTGCTGGCTCCGACGACGAGGATGTGTCCCGCGGGTTCCGCCATCGCCCGGCCTCAGGCAGCCAGCTTCGTGCTGGCCATGGCCAGGAGGTCGTCGGTGGTCGCCGCTTCCGCGATCCGTGCCGGCTCGACCTCGAGACCCAGCGTATCGAACAACGCCATGATGTTGAGGATGCCGAGGGAATCGAAGGTCTCGATCTCGCCGAGCGCCTGGCCGCGCGCCAGCGGCCCCGGCTGATCCAGGATCGCGCCGAGCTCATCCAGGAACCCAGCCTCGGTCATCACGCGATCTCCTCGAACTTCAGGACGGGCGGGGCGTAGATCCGGTCGGTGGTGAGCGCGCAGGCGCCCCAGCTCAAACCCACTCCGAATCCCGCCAGCACCGCACGCAGCGGGCGGTGCGCGAAATCCTCCGTCAGGAACCCGGAAATGGTGCCCGGGATCGAGGCGGAGTTCTGGTTCCCGTAGACGGATTGCGTGCCCGAGGGAAGCTTGCCGTCACCGAGGCCCAGGCGCCGCTGCAGGTTCTTCAGGATGTACTTGTTCGGCTGGTGCAGGACGTAAAAATCCGGATCCTCCGGTTTCAGTCCCGCGGCCGCCAGGATGTCGGTGATCAGCCCCGGCACGCGCTTGAGGGAGAAGTTGAACACCTGCGCGCCGTCCATGTGCATGGTGGCGGGCTTGTCCTGATCCTCGGCATCCGTGCGCAGCCCGCTATGCGGGATGAACAGGGCCTTCTCGCCCGATCCGTCGCTGTGGAGTTGGAAGACGCTCTCCGTCACGCGCCGCTCGACCAGGATGGCGGCGCCGGCATCGCCCATGATCGGCGTGATGGAGCGATCGTCCTTGGCGACCATCCGGCTCGCCACGTCGCCGACGCAGAGCAGAATCCGGTTCAGGCCCGATTCCACGAGGCTGTAGGCCACCGAGAGCCCGTATACGAAGCCGCTGCACCCGAGCCGCATGTCGAAGCACAGCGTGTCGGTGCGCATGCCGAGCCGGTGCTGCAGGCTGATCGCGGTCGAGGGCGAGCTGTAGTCGGGCGTCTGCGTGACCAGGATCAGCCCGTCGAGATCCTCCGGCCGCAGGTCGAGGCCGGCGAGGAGGTTTTGGGCGGAGTGCAGGCAGAGATCGGCCGTCGTCGTATCGGCGCGCACGACCACGTGGCGCGTGCTGAAGCCCATCGCGCGCTTGAGCCGCTCGGCCTCCTCCGGCGCCATGCCGAGACCGGCCGCCTCCGCGTCGAAGGCGAGGGTCCGGCCGCCGACCGTGGTGACGAGGCCGGCGAGGCCGGCATTCCGGAAGCGCAGCTCAGCCACGGGCGACCGCGTCGGCCACGTAATCGAACCAACCCTGCAGCCGCCGCAGCGGCGAGCGGGTGCTGTCGAGGATGCTCTCGTCGGCGAGCGGCACGTAACGGCCCACGGTCTTCTCGACCTCGGATTCGGTCTCGAGTAGCAGTTCCACCACCGCGAAGGAATCGATCTTGTCGAACAGGTCGTCCTCGGGGCCGAGCGCGCTCAGCTCCGGGCGGCCCCAGGTCTCGATCAGGCGGTCCAGGGTGGTGCGGGCCGCGGCGGCCGCGCCCTCACTCCGCGACGATGTGGATGTAGGCGGTGTCATCCGGTCCTCGGGTTAGTCGATAGTCCTTGCCCTCGGGGCCAGAGCCGATGAGCGCGAATCCGTTCTCGTCCAGGAAGGTTTCGACCATCCGGTTCTTCGCGCTCGGGCGAAAATGGGCCCGCAGCTCCGGATCGGCCTCCTGCTGGCAGACATAGCGCAGAACTTGGCTCTCAATGCGGCGCCCCAGCGCCCGGCAGCTCATCAGGAAGGTCTCGAGCGCGCCGTTCCGGACGATGGCGACGCCGACGATGCCCATGTCGCCGAAGCGGTCGACCACCCGGGCCGCATAGACGCTGCCCTCCCGCATGGCGGTGGCGACCTCGTCCTCGGTGTAGCGCCGGGTGGCGAGATTGAACTGGTTGGTCTTGTTGATCAGCTGCGTGACCCGCCGCAGGGCGCCCGGATTGTTGCGGGCGATGTGAACGCGGATCTCCAGGGAGGCGAGGTATTCGTCCATCGAGGCGGTCGAGCGCTGCAGCTCCTGCCGCTGCGCCTCGCCGCGGTACTGCTCGGTCTTGGCGAGATCCTCCGCGGTCACGTTCCGGGCCCGCAGGGAGGCGATGCCGTCGAGCAGGGCCATGGCCAGCTCGGGCCGCGTCCGGTCGAACAGGTGGCACTCGACCCCGGGGAGCCGGGCGCGGACCTCCTCGATCTCGAACGGGTTGTCGTCGAGGAAGATGAAGCTGTCGAGGCCGAGGTTCAGCGTGGCCGCGAGGTCGCGGATGTTCTCGCTCTTCTCGGACCAGTTGCTGCGGTAGGCGACGAAGTCTTCGAGGCGGAGCGGCATCGCGCGCTGCGCGAAGACGGCCTGAAAATCCTCCTCGTTGTTCTTGGTCACGGCGCAGAGCAGGATCCCGAGGCCCTTGAGGCGCAGCAGCTGGCGCTGGAGCTGCGTGTGGACGATCCCCGGATAGTCGCTGTCGACCTCCAGGTTCTCCACCCCGTCCTCGCCGACGACACCGCCCCAGAGGGTGTTGTCGGCATCGACCACCACCACCTTGCGGCGCGCCCGCAGCCGGGCCGCGACGGCGTCGGCGTAGCGCTCGACCAGCGCGTCCACGGCGGCCGGGGCGTAGGGCATCTGGTACATGTACCGGTTGCGCTCGCGCAGGGCGTTGGCGAAGCCGAGGTTCGCGAGGGTGCCGGCCGCGTCGATGACGCTGACCCGCTCCTGCGACCGGGCGAGGTCGAACAGCACTGCGTTGATCCGGGCCAGGGTCTCCAGCTGATCGTGGAGGTCGCTCTCCACCGAGGAGACCGGCACGAACGGCACGGTGTTGAGGATGATCGTGCCGGGCGTCCGCGCCAATCGGGCCGCGACCAGCTCGGCGAGCCCGCGCGCGCGGGCGACGGACGCCTCGTCGGGGGCGACGTCGAAGAACCATCGATGGTCGAGATGGATGACGAGGACGTCGACGGAGGCGGGCCCGGTCAGGACCTGCTCGATCTGTCCGATCGGGAAGTGCTCGACTGAGACGGTCGCGAGATCCACGAGTCGGCTCGCCACCTTCCCGAACGGATTGGTGACGACGTTTCCGACGAAGCCGATCGAGAGGGCGCGAGCCGTGGTCATCCTCGATACCGGTCCGTGAGGTATCCCGGGGATACCTGCCCTCCGGCGAACGACCGGCCCCTTCCTATGCGTGTAAGCGCCGTCCTCTTGCGAGATCCCCTGCCATAAAGCAAGGGGCCCGGCAGCATGGCGCCTGACTGGGCCGGTGATCCGGTCGCGGCCACCCGGGGCAGGGCGCTCGACGAGGAGCTTCGCGGATGGACCATGCCACCCCGGACACCGGTCCCGCGCTGGTGCGCGTCTGGACCGAGGCGCACCAGATCGCGTTCGCCCGCGCCACCGGCGACGTGAACCCGATGCACATGGATGCGCGGGTGGCCCGGCGGACGCTGGCGGGCGAGCGAGTCGTCCACGGTGTCCACGCGGCGCTCTGGGCACTCGAGACTTGCGCGGCCCGGCACCCGCTGAACCGACTCGCAACGCTGCAGATGCGGTTCGAGCGCTTCGTGCTGGTTGGAGACCGCACCGAGGTGACGATCCATGAGGCGGGCGCGCAGCAGATGCGCCTATCCCTATCGGTGGATGGCGTCCGCGCCATGACGATCCAGGCCGCGTTCGCCGCGGAGCGGCCGCCGGCCAAGCCGGCCAAGCCGGCCAAGCCGGCCAAGGCCGCAGATGCGGCGATCCCGGCTGGGCCGGTCGTCGTCGATCCGGCGGCGATCGCCGCTCTGACCGGGGCGTTCGCGCTGCCCGATCCGGGGGCGATCGTCGCCCTGGCACCGCGTCTCGCCCGCGCCATCGGGTCGGAAAGGGTGGCGGCTTTGGGCAGCCTCTCCACCCTGGTCGGCATGTTCGTGCCGGGGCTGCACTCGATCCTCTCGAAGATCGACGCGACGCTGACAGGCCAGGCCGAAGGATCGAGCCTCGCCTATGCGGTGAAGCGGTTCCAGCCGATGCTCCAATCGGTGACGCTCGAGGCCGACGGCCCTGGCCTCGCGGCCCGGGTCGAGGGCTTCGTCCGCCCGCGCCCGGTCGAGCAGGAGACCCTGCGTGATCTCGCGGCGCTGGTGCAACCGGGCGCGTTCTCCGATGTCTCCGCCCTCATCGTCGGCGGTTCGCGGGGCCTCGGCGCAACGACGGCCAAGCTGATCGCCGCGGGGGGCGGCGCCGTCTGCATCACGTACGCATCTGGCGCGGGTGAAGCGGAGGCGGTGGCCCGCGAGATCCGGAACGGTGGCGGGCGCTGCCAGGTTCTCCGGTACGACGCCGCGCGGCCGGTCGCCGAGCAGCTCGGGTCCCTGGAGATCGACCCGTCCCAGCTCTACCATTTCGCGACACCCCGCATCTTCCGCCAGAAGCGCGCCCCCTTCGAGCCGGCCTGCCTCGAAGAGATGATGCGGATCTACAATTACGCCTTCTACGCGTTGTGCCTGTTCTGCCTTGAGCGCCGGAACACGCTGGCCGCCTTCTATCCCTCGACCACGGCCATCGACGAGGCGCCCCGCGACACCTTGGAATACGTGATGGCGAAGACGGCCGGCGAGACGCTCGCGGCGACGATGGCGCGGACGATCCCGAACCTGACGACCGTGATCGAGCGCTTGCCGCGGGTGCGTACGGATCAGACCGCGACGATCTTCCCGGTCCCGGCCGCGGCCCCGAGCGCCCTGATGCTGCCGATCATTCAGCGGATGTCGTCGCTCCCCTAACGGGAGCCGGCGATAGGGAGTCGCGCCAGGATCAGCGTGCCGTCGCCGCCCCCGCCGCGCCCACGGAACTGGACAGGGCGTCGTTGCCACCCTGGACGCCGGCGGTGCCGAGCGGGTTGCCGCGCGTGTCGGTATTGAGATTGGGATCCTGCTGGATGAGACCGCCGGGCGCGGGATCGAAGGGCTGAACCGGATTGTTCGCCTGCAAGCCGCCGCCGAACGGGACTACGAGCCTGCTGGGGCGGATGGAGTCCTCGCACAGGCCCTGGCAGATCGGCTCAACCAAGTCGGTCTGCTGACAGATCGGTCGCATCACGCCCTTGACGCAGGCGCACCGGCAGGCTGCCCAGGTCTGGGTCGGCAACAGGACGGCGCAGAGCAGGATCGTCGACCGCAATATCGACCGCATAGCGGATCGCCTCTGGTGAAGCCGCGCAAACACGGCGGCGACACTAGGGTAACAGGCTCGCGAACCGGTTGCGAGGTGGGGCCGCCGGCACGACAAACGCGACCTCAGAGACTCGTTCGGAAATTCAGAACCGGACCGATACCGACCGCCGTTCGGTCGGACATCGTCGTTTCCGGAAAACCGGATTCCCGTTCTTTGGGACGAGGCCTCAATGCTGCGCGCCTCATAAACGGCCGCTCCTCGTCACTCCGCCGCGGCCGTGTCCGGGTGATCGGCCTCGTTGCCGGTATCCTCGTCGCCGGCATCCTCGTCGCCGGTATCCTCTTCGACCGGATCGGCCGCGGGATCCCGGTCTGCAGCGGCCGAGAAGAAATCGCCCTTCCGGACCGCCTCGCCGCCGGTCACCATCATGCTCAGGTAGGTGTTGAGCGTGTTCGGCGCGACATCGGATAGCCGCTCGGCGATCTCGGCATGCGACAGGCCCTGCGGCCCCGCCGTGCCGAGGAGGGCCTTGAGGCGGCCCTTGGCCGAGTTCGCCCGCGGACCGCGGGCCCCGCGTCGGCCGCCCTGTTGGGACGCGCCGCGCTCCCCGGCGGCCGGCCGCGAACCCTCCGAAGCTGGAAGGACGGCAATATCCTCCAGCGGGACGCCTTCCACGATCGCGGTCAGTGCGGCTTCGGCCGTGCGGAGCTTCGTCAATTCCGCAGCAAGCCGGTCATAGTCGTTCTGAAGGGCGGCCCGGCGCGCCCGGACGTCGGCCAGCGCTTTCGTCAGCGTGTTGTCCTCGGTCACCGGACAGCCTCATAGTCTGTTGTCGCTCTCGATGCAGGCCATACGTCACAGGCCTTTCGCGGCGTCAACAGGGCACAGGCGGACGCGCGCCGCGAATAAAGTGATGCTTGTGGAACGGCAGTTCGGTTGTAAGGCCCGCGCTCTATGTCCTAAAAACATCGCGGCAGTTGTCGGCCGAATTCCAGGCCATCCGCCCCCTCCGCACCCGTGAATCCGGCCATGCCGATGCCGCAGCTGCCATGAGAGACCACGGACGCCCGGTCACGGGCTCGGCGCGCAGCGGCTCCGCCGGCCGCATGAGCAGCCAAGCATGCAACGGACGCCGCAGAGCATAGAATGAAACTGAACATATTTGATACGGGAGAGAATAATGTTATCGATATTGACTCCCGTGATCAGCAAAATCATGCGGGGAAAATATATATTAAAGGCGACAATAATTATGTTCGGATAGGGCGCGGGTGCGTGTCGGATAAGGACATGCACATCGTCATCGAGTCGAATTGCCGGTTCGACATCGGCGAGGATGTGCGGCTCGCGATGGCCAACATCTATGTCGGTCCGAGTTCGGTGCTCCGCATCGGCGACAGGACGGGTTTCACCGGCTTGGTCCATCTCAACCTGATCGAGGCCAAGGCCATCGAGATCGGCACGGACTGCTCGATCGCATCGGGCGTCTGGATGACGACGAGCGATTTCCACTCGATCATCAGTCTGGAAACCGGGGCTCGGCTGAACGCGGCCAAGCCGGTCCGCGTCGGCAATCATGTCTGGATCGCCAATCAGGCCTCCCTCCTCAAGGGTTCGTTGATCGGCGACAACGCGATCATCGGCGCACATGCGGTCGTTACCGGGACGGTGCCGGCCCATTGCGTGGCCGCCGGCAACCCGGCGCGCATCGTGCGGGACAACGTGACGTGGCGCGCGGACCTGATCTGAGCGCCGGACCGGTACCGTGGTCGTGCGCAGCAATCGGCTGCTTTCGAGCGTGGCGCTTCACGGACGGGCGTCGGTCGTCCGGGATGGTTTACCCCACGCGCGCGTTCCGATAGGGCGGTGGCCCGCCGACGCGACGCCCCGCCTTCGACCCAGCCTGCACCACCTCATGCTCACCCGAGCTCTCAGTCTCGACGAATGCGGCGTACGCCCCTGCGCCGAGCCAGCGTCCCCCGCGTCGCTGAGCGCATCGGATGCCGGACCTGGCCCCCGCGCGAAGTGGGCCGCTGCAGTCGCGCATAGGGATCCCGAACCTGAGACGTCGCACGCGGCGGGACCGGTGCTGTGACGCGGCTGAAAGCTTGGTACCAGAGCGGATCGGTCTCGG
>NZ_JALNUM010000159.1:0-11589 GCF_026540795.1 Methylobacterium sp. GC_Met_2 | reverse complement strand
AGTCCATGGCCTTGGCGGTGTCGGAGACGGCGCGCAGGCCCTGCCGAGAGGTCTGGGCGGTGGCCTGCGCGGTGGCGATCACCTCGGTGGCGCGTTTGGCCGTTTGAGCGCCCGACTGAGTGATCTCATCCATGGTAGCGGCGGTCTGCTGGACGGCGGCGAATTGCTGCTCGACCGAGGCCGCCTGCTCCTGGGCCGAGGCACGGATCTCGGCCGCGGCGGCGTTGAGGTCGGCGGTTGCCGCGCGGTTGGTCTTGGCGAGGTCCGAGAGGCCGGCCACCATCGCATTCAGCGTCGTACCAAGGCGACCGACTTCGCCACCCGCGCCTGTCTCCAGCCTTCCCGACAGGTCGCCCTCTCCAACCTGCGCGACGAAAGCAATGACGCGCACGAGCGGGCGGACGATCAGACGGTTGATTGCGATCCATATGCCAGCGCAGATCAGGAGCGTGAGCAGGGTGCCGCCCCACAAGGCTACGCTTTCGTCACGTTGGGCCTGCGCGACACGCGCAGCCAAGGTCACACGGACGGCATCCTCAAGGGTTTCGATAGCCGCAAGCCGCTCGCGCAGTGTGTCGAAGAACTGTTTGCCTTTTCCGTCAGCCTCGACGCGTACCGCTTCAGCTCGGGTCGTCGGATCGGCTACCTTTTGGACGACAGCCTCGCCGATATCGGTCTGCCAACTGCGAGCCGCCACCACTGCGTCGGCCAGGAGCCGTGTGCGCTCGGCATCGTTGCCGATCATAACTTTGAGGCTGCTGATGGTCTTGTCCAAAGCCGAGCGTCCAGCTCGGTACGGCTCTAGGCTGGCCTCTCGCCCGGTCAGCAGGTAGCCGCGCAACCCAGTCTCCTGATTGAGCATGGCCGTCCGGAAATTATCGAGCCCGCGGATCAGCTGATTGGAGCGGTTTCGAGCGTCCGTTGCATCCCGAAGCTGGTTTGCCGTGATGAGAACAGCGCCGCTGCTCAGGACCGACACCAATGCGATGACACCGATGGCGCTGCCCAAAGTCCGATTTAGGCCAGACGTATTCGGCATGCTCGATCTTCCCGGCTCAAATCTGCGGATGGCGTCGAGCGACAGCCGCACCCATGCCGGCATCGCCCATAGCGCTCAAACTCATGAGACGCGAGCAGCGGGCCGTAGGATGGGGAGGGGGCGACGGCGGCCAGAAGCGCGGCGATCGGCGAGATCGGGCGGCTGCACGCCAGAGACAGGGTCGTGGTCTGCGAGAAGATTGGACTTTGAAGTCGTTTATGCGGCCGGGTCGGCCTCCCTCAGGTGCACGCGTCCCATCTCAGCATCGCCGCTTGCGCCACGCCTTCCAGCTCGCCCCGTCACGGGCCAGGATCGACTTGCCGCTCTGAACGGTCTGCACAAACCAAGTCAGCGCGAATGTCCGTCCCACCCGGAAGCTCACTCGCCGCTGCTGCCTCAGCCAAACAGGCCTCAACGCGCGCCTGCGTCATGGCGGGTGCGGACCGCACCAAGGTGCCGCGTCTCTTCGTACGTTTGAATAGTCCGCGCCCTTGCCGCTGGAACACTTCGGATCAGCCGCCTTCAGAACCGAGCGATGATCTGTGCCCTGATTGTCCGGGGAGCGCCCGGCGTGATGTTGTTGTTGTTGTCCGCCGTGGAAATGTACCGCCGGTCGAACAGGTTTTCAATATTGATCTGCGCACGGACGGATTCGCTGATGTTATAGAACAGACCCAAATCGATCCGCGTGTATCCTGGAAGCCGGACCGTGTTGTCGGAGGCGGCAAAGGTGTGTGAGTAATTGAGGATGCCGACGCCGACAGCCAATTCGCGCGTCAGGTCGAATTTGTTCCACAATGTGAAGGCGTTGAACGGGACCAAGCCGACCGTGTTGCCGGCCACGATCGTCGCTGAGGTCGCGCTGGCGATGCGCGCATCGGTGAAGGCGTAGCCGCCCGCGATCTGCCACCAATCGGTGACATACCCGTTGGCGCCGATCTCGAAGCCCTGTGTGTTGGTCTTCCCCGAAAGGATGAAGAAGCCGGGGTTGTTGGGATCGGCCAAGCGCTGGTTGTACCGGTCCAGATTGTAGGCCGCGGCCGTGAGCTGGAAGCGCGGGCTGGCGTCGTACTTGATGCCAACCTCGGTGTTTTCAAACTGCTCCGGCTTGGCGATGACCAAGCCCGGTGTGAAGTTCCCGATCTGGTCGCCCGACGAGGGCAGGTAAGACACGCTGTAGCTCGTGTAGAGGGCGAGGTTCGGCAGCGGTTTCAGCACGAGACCGGCGCGCGGTGAGATCGGATCGTCCACGCGGTCGTTGGTCAGCAGGGTGCGCCGGTCGGTGGAGGCGAAATCGAAATGATCGTAACGCAGGCCGCCGACGAGTTGCAGCCAGTCGGTGATATCGATCTGGTCCTGAGCGTAGACGGCCGCGAGGCCGAGGCTGTACCGCGCGTTCGAGTCCGTCGTACCGTTGTTGCGAAGGGATGTCGGCGCGAACGTCAGTGGGCGGAGCGGATTGACGACGATGCTGCTCGCAAGGCTGTTCCCGAAGAACAGCGACTGCCTGTAGGCCAGCCCCTCTTGATAGCCGAGCTCAAACCCGCCGAGGAGGGTGTGCTTGATATCCCCTGTCACAAATATATAGGTGAAATCGTTCTGGCTGAAGTAGTTCGTCCGCGGTGTTTCGTTGCGATAGCCGGTTATGGTCACGGCGGTCCCCGCTGCGTTCACGGTACTGCCTGGAAGCGTGTTGACGTAGTACCGGTCGTAATCGGCAAACCGTAACTGGCTGTGCATCTCGACACCCGAGTCGAAATGGTGGTCCAGCTGCACGGTGGCGATGTTCGCATCGACCTTCGTGAAGTTTACGTCCGGATTGCCAAAGAAGGTCCGGATGTTATCACGGTACCGGTAGGGGCGGCCAAACTGCGAGGGGATGCCCCGGTCGGGAAAGCGCTGATCGTGAAAGTACTCGTATGACAGCTTCAACGTCGTCTGCGGGTCAATGAGGAAGGTGGCGGTCGGATTGACGCCGTAGCGGGTCAGGTCGCCGAACTGGCGGTAGGTCCCCGAATCTTCGAACATGCCGTTCAGGCGGACGAAGGCGCTGTCGCTGATCCGATCGCCGACATCGACCGCGACGCGTTTGTCGCCGAACTGGCCTCCGCCGGCGACAATCTCCCGGACGCGGTAGCCATCCGCCTCCTTAAGGACGCGGTTGATGACGCCACCTCCGCCGCCACGGCCGAAGATCAGCGAGTCCGGCCCCTTCAGGACCTCGATGCGCTGAATGTTGTACAAGTCGCGGAAGTACTGAACGTCGTCACGGATGCCGTTAATATAAAAATCAGCGCTGGTATTCTGACCGCGGATCAGGACCTGGTCGCGGTTGCTTTCGCCCTGCGCGGGTATCAGGCCCGGTACGAACCGCAGCTGCTCAGTTAAATTCTGGTAATTCTGATCCAGGAACTGCTCCCGCGGAACGATGGTGATAGATTGCGGGATGTCGATGACCGGCGTGTTCGTCTTGGTCGCGCTGCGGGTCTGCTTGGTGAGATACCCGACGGTAACGCCACCCTGAGGCTCCGGACGGTCGCCCGCATTCTCGACCGTGAGCTGGTCGAGGGTGACGACCTCGGTGGGTTCGGCCGGATTTACCCCCCGTTGTGCATGCGCGGATGCGACAGATAGGGTGCTCGTCAGCAGAAGCCCGAGGAAACGACATCTGAACGTCCAGCCCATCATTCACTCCGCGGCTTCTTACGGAAGCCGGTCCGTACTGAGATCTATTCGACCTCCCGATAAGGAGTTACGAGCGAGATACAATGCGGATCAAGATTTAATTCCGTGCAGATAATGCAATTACCCTACAATAATTCTTAGAATAATTCTCATATATCCTGGATCTCACCAAGATACATCACTATCACGCGCAGAGATTGAGTTAGATCAGTTTAAAACTGTAATTATCCAGTGACCGACGTTGCGGATTCGCAACATGCTCGATGCGAGCAGTTGCACCATCAGTACCCGCCGCAGCCCCGATGTTCGGTCAAACCGAGCTGATCATGCTGGCCCTTGTGGCGATTAACGGAACGGGGAAGGAAAGTTGGCGATCATGTGGATGGCCCCGCAGGAGGCCGCGAATTCAAATTGCGCCTGACGCTTGTCCGGCACGAGCTGCGCCCGTACCGTCGCTGCGAGATACGCGAATGGAGCATGACTGCTCAGGTAGGCCGCACTGATTGATTGATGCCCGAACGTGGTGAGATCAGGCTTGAGGGTATACGGGCGCGGTCGATCGCTGACGGCCTTAACGGCCAACACGGCGAGTTCGCCGTCCTGGAACACATGCTCGATCAGCGCTGCAGTAACCGGCATCGTCTCTGCGGAGAATGTTTGATCCCTCGGTGTGGCGGTACGGTTGACCACCATGCTGCGAGGGATGCGCTATGGGCCAGGTTCTCCATGGAAGCGCCACCACGACGGAGGCGGTCCGTCGCGCAATACAGCTACGTCAAGACAGCGTGAGAGGGGCAGCCAAGCGCTACGGCGTCAGCCCGACGACGATCCAAGTGGCGAACTCGGCAGACGACGGGCGATGCCGCCATGGGGCCGAAGCAGCCTCGTTCGACGGTTCTGACCCCAGAGGAGGAGGCCGTCATCGTAGCCTTCCGGCGGCACACGCTGTTGCCGCTGGATGACTGCCTCTACGGCCTGCAGCCCACGATCCCGCACCTGACCCGCTCGTCGCTGCACCGCTGCCTTGAGCGGCACGGCATCAGCCGCCTACCAGAGATGGAAGGCGACAAGCCCAAGAATAAGCGCTTCGCCGATTACCCCATCGGCTACAGGCACATCGATATCGCCGAGGTCAGGACAGAACAGGGCAAGCTCTATCTGTTTGTGGCCGTCGATCGAACCTCAAAGCTGGCTTTCGCCAAGCTGGAAGCAGAAGCCAACCGCTACATCGCTTCAGACTTCCTCCGGGAACGGGTCGCCTTCGTGCCGTACAAGATCCACACGGTGTTGACCGACAACGGGGTGCAATTCTGCCATGCCCCATGCAACCGCTCAGGCCCGACCGCCCTCTACAGCCGGCACATGTTCGATCGCGTCTGCCACGAGCACGGCATCGAGCATCGCCTGACCAAACCCAACCATCCGTGGACCAACGGTCAGGTCGAGCGGATGAACCGCACCATCAAGGACGCCACGGTCAAGCGCGACCACTCCGAGACCCACGAACAGCTCCGGGTGCACCTGCAGCTGTTCGTGGACGCCTACAACCATGCCCGTCGGCTGAAGACCCTGCGCGGCCTCACGCCCTACGAGCATGTCCTTCAGGTCTGGACGAAAGAACCCGAACGCTTCAGGATCGATCCGTCACACCACATTCCGGGACCATACACCTAGAACGGCATCCATCGCCGACGATCACGATTCTCGTCTTCCCTGCGACCGCGGAAATGGCGCCTGCTCAGCCCCATGACGACCCGTTTGCGCGCCCCACCGTGCCGATGCGGCGACGAGGACATCTCCCATCAGGGGCGGTCCGGCCCTCTTTAAGGCGAGACATCGGATCTGTTCGCGCACGCGTCCTCGAGGCCGGCGCGCCGTTCGATACCGGAGACACACGTGATGATGGGTCAGGAATTGTCAGACTTTCCACCGGACGCATTCGCCAAGTACGACCGCGACCCAGATCCCCTGTTCTACGCGCATCCCCGCTTCGTGACCCATATCGATGCCGCGGCGATTGCAGCAGTGACCAACCTCTATAGGGAGATCGTCCCGGCGGGCGGTGACGTTCTCGATCTGATGTCGAGTTGGGTCAGTCACCTGCCGGAGGACGTCGCCTATGCCAGCGTCATCGGGCATGGCCTGAACGCAGCAGAACTCGCCGCCAACCCGCGCCTGACACGGCATTTCGTTCAGGACCTCAACGCCGATCCGCGCCTGCCCGTCGATACGGCATCCGTCGATGCCGCGCTGATCTGCGTGTCGGTGCAGTACCTTCAGCAACCTGTGGCCGTCCTGTCCGAGATCGCGCGCGTGCTGCGCCCCGGCGCCCCTGTGGTGATCAGTTTCTCGAACCGCCGCTTTCCGACCAAGGCTGTCGCCATCTGGAATGCCCTCGACGGTGCAGGGCACGCTCAGCTCGTCGATTTGTACCTTCTCCGCGCTGGTTTCGCCCGCACGGAAGCGCGGGTCCTCAAGCCCGAGGGAGGTTCCAGCGATCCCATGACTGTCGCGATCGGCTGGACTGCCGCAGGGTGAGGAACCCGTGTCGGGCCTCATGCCGTTCGTCGCCGAGAGACACGCGCGCGGTGTCGGCTACCACGGCACCGTCGCGCCCGTATGATCGATGAACGTGCAGCCGCGCTGACCGAGCTGCGCTTCGACGACCGCGACCATTCCGCGGGCGCTGGTGTCCACATCGAGGGTTGCGCGACGGCCGCCGAGATCCGTCCGCACCCATCCCGGGTGCATGAGGAGGACGCCCCACCGCGCCCCGGAATGCTGACCCGCGAAAGACCGGGCCAGGGTATTCAGGGCTGCCTTGCTTGCCCTGTAGCTCCCCCACCCACCGCCGCGGTTCAGCGAGACCGAGCCCAGCTTCGACGTCATCAGAACGATAAGGCCATCCTCGGCCACGCGCTTGTTGAACGCCTCTGCGAAACGGATCGGGCTCAGGGCGTTCGTCTGAAAGACCGCGGCGGCGACGTCGCGGGGTATCTGCCCAGCGGGAATACCCGCCTGTGTCGCGACACCAGCGACGACGAAAACGATGTCGAAGGCCGGCCTATCGGCACACGCGTTCGCAAACCCGCGGACGGCGTCGTCATCGTCGATATCGATGCCTGTCGCGATGGCCAGCGCGCCCCGGCCGGCGAGGTCCGAAAGGGCAGCGGACGGCTTGCGGACGGTGGCGGTCACATCCCACCCGCGTTCGAGGAAGCGCGCAACCAGGCCCAGGCCAAGCCCACGCGACGCCCCGACGATCAGCGCGCGGCGCTTCATGCGGCCTGTGCCTTCCGTCCAGAACCGAGTTCACCCAGCGCCGCCGCACAGGCATGGGCGAGAACGCTGGAGGTCGGGATCGGCAGATCCTCGTGACCGCTGATGACCGTCGTTCCAGCGGAATCGGGCAGGGAACGGGGAACATGGTGATCGACCAGCACCGTCGGCACACCGGGGATGATGTCCCCCGCCTGAACCCCTAGATCGGTCACCACGATACCCACTGGGCTTCTGGACGCCAGTGCCTCCCGGGTCGCCGGCGCCCAGAGCGAGGCGCCCCGGCCGATCACCTGCACGTCCACGGGGCCATATCCGGCGCGCTCCAGGGCACGGCCCAGGATCGCCCCCGCCGATACGCCGTCGGCATCGTCGTGACAGAGAACGATCGGCGGTTTCGGGCCGAAGCCTGAAACCGCGCGGGCGAACGCTGCGCCATGGGCCACCAAATCCGTCATTGTTTGTCGATCCCGGTGCGAACGACGTCTCCCCGGCCTACCGCACCGTTCCGGACAGGCTGGAGGCCATTGTGAACAAGCCTAGGCTCACCGGACCCGGATGGGCGGGCGACGATCGGCAGGCCGCTGACGATGAGCATTCAGCTTGCCGCGATCGTGACGTGGTCCGAAATGCCGTCCGTCTTGCCGCTCAGGCCCGGCACCTCATCAAGCTGTTGCAGGCTGGTGAACCTGCCGCGCTCCTCGCGGTAGCGCACGATCTCGAACCCGTGGCCCTTCAGGGCCGCCACGGTGTCGCGTTCGTCCGCCGTCGAAGTGTTCAGATCAATCAATGCGTGAATCCTTCAACGCGATGCAACGCTTGGCTCGCCGAACCTGC
Source organism: Methylobacterium sp. GC_Met_2 (assembly GCF_026540795.1). Classification (NCBI taxonomy): domain Bacteria; kingdom Pseudomonadati; phylum Pseudomonadota; class Alphaproteobacteria; order Hyphomicrobiales; family Methylobacteriaceae; genus Methylobacterium; species Methylobacterium sp. GC_Met_2. The sequence continues at coordinate 3,749 of NZ_JALNUM010000159.1, read as the reverse complement.
GCTCGACCATCGTTCGGCTGCCGTGGGGGATCGTCCGGCTGCAGGCGGATGCCGACAGAACAGGCTGTGGCCCGCGATGCGGTTTGGGCTGCGCCGCCGTGCGAAGGCGGCTCGTGCGGCCCGACCTCAGGCGGACGCCTCGTACAACAGCCGAGGCACCTCGCCCGACAATTCCCGGGCGAGGAAGCCGATTGGACCGACCGACGCGGCCAATCGCCGTCCGGCCTCTCCGTGCAAGTAGACGCCCCACAGAGCCGCCGTCAGCGGGTTCACGCCGCGAGCGAGCAACCCGACGACGATGCCCGCGAGCGCGTCGCCGGAGCCGGACGTCGCCAACCCTACGCCGCCGCCTTCGTAGAGCCAGCGCGCACCCTGCGGGTCGACGATCCAGGTCTGGGCTCCCTTCATCACGACGACCACCTGCAGCAGGTCGGCGGCTGTAAGCGCTGCGTCGAGTGGATCCGCCTCCACGGCGTCCCGGCTCCGATCCAGCAGCTGCGCCATCTCGCCGGCATGGGGCGTGATCACGACCCGGCCCTTATGACGTCGGACGTCATCGGCATGCGCGGCCAGGGCGCAGATTGCGGCCGCATCAAGGATGAAGGTGGCTGCTGGAAGCGCCTGCAGAAGTTCGACTGCCATTGCCGTCGTTGGCTTGCTCCCCAGCAGGCCGGGCCCGACCAGAAGGGCATCGCAGCCCTTCGCCGCCGTGCGCAGGCATTCCAAGGCGCGCACACCGTCGATGCTGCCCTCGGAGGTCTCCGGAAGACCGATCACCATGGCTTCCGGCACCGTCAGCGCCATGCCGACGGCTGCGCTTTGGACCGTGGCGATCTTCAGCTTGCCAGCCCCGGCGCGCAGAGCCGCCACGCCGGCCAACAGGGCTGCACCCGGGACTGAAGCCGAACCTCCGAGGATAAGCGCGCTGCCGCGTTCATCCTTGCTGCCCTCCCGGGGTGTCGGGAGCGACCGTTCCTTGAGCGTCGCAGCTGTCAGCAGGGTAGGGTTCATCGGGCGGCCACGTTCGCGTCAGGCTCGGAGGTGATGGAGGCGCCTGCTTCGGCGACCGGGGCGACGAAGTTGTACCGCTCCAGCGCGAGCGCTCCGATGCCAGCCGCATGGGGATCGAAGACGTATTCTGTGATCGAGCAATTGGCGACATCGTCCGCGGCATCGATGGCGAGAATCTCCGCCTCCGTCATGTCTTCGATCAGGTAGCGCAGGCAGAGCACCACGACCTGATGCGCGACAATCAGAACCCGCCGCTCGGCGTGGTGGAGCGCAAGCGTGTTGAGGGCGCTGCGGAGGCGCAGGATCACATCGCACCAACTCTCGCCAGACGGAGGCCGATGATAGAACTTACCGAGGCGCTGTCGTATCGCGGCCTGCTCGGGATGCAGTTCCTCGACCCCGGCCCGCGTCAGCCGGTCGAGGATGCCGAGTTCCCGCTCGCGCAAGCGCTCATCGATTGTCGCGAGCGGCGCGTCCGGCGCCAAGCCGCCGGCGGCCCGGATGTGTTCGGCGGTTTGCCGCGCCCGAAGGTAGGGCGACGTCAGAACGATCTCGGGCTTGCTGTCGCCCGGCAATTCCGCGAACCAGCGTCCGACAGCGTCGGCCTGGCGCTCGCCCTGGGTGCTGAGGGGAACATCGACATCCCGCTCGGCAATGTCGATCCGCGCCGAGTTCGCGCTGTGAGCCGCATCTGCCGCGACGTTGCCGGCGCTTTGGCCGTGCCGCACGATCCATAACCGGCTCGGCCAGCGTTGCTGCATCGAAAGCGTTCTCCCTCAGGTATTTGGCAACGCCTGCCATGCCTGCCGGTTCGCACCGATACCCCAACTCCTGGGCTGAGGCGGACTGTCACGCCGCCCCCGTCTGCCGTTCCCTTCTCGCTTAGAATGGTTCGGCATAAGCCTATCCGCTTTCACGGTGCGTTGTCCGAAGCGGAGCAGCTGCATTCGGCCATAAACGGATCGCGCCGTCGTCCTGTCTCGCGTCTGGGACGGGTGGGATTTGGCTGGTCCGCCGTCGGGCGGCCATGCAGAAACAGCGGGCATCGCCCGGGCGCCCACGGCCGACCCATGGCACGTTCTGGGCAGGCCCTGGGCCGATCTGCCCGTAGCCGCTCGATAAACCGAAACGGACATTGAGGCCTTGAGCGGATGATCGTCTGCGACCGAGACCACGACGACCGGCGAGCCTGAAACGGCCGCACCTGTTTGGTTCAGGTCCGCCTAAGCTGGTAGGTCGGGTCGTCTATTCGAGAAGGAGAACGTCCATTTCCGAGGATGCGTGGTCGACGGCGCTGGGACTGCTAGCCGTCCTGTTCCTGGTGTTCGCCAACGGGTTCTTCGTGGCGGCCGAGTTTGCGCTGGTCTCGGTGCGCCGCAGCCGCGTCGCCGAGTTGGTCTCAGAGCGGCGGGCGAACGCCACAGCTCTCCAACGGGCGACGGACAGGCTTGATGCCTACCTCGCCGCCACACAGTTCGGAATCACACTGTCCTCTCTGGCACTCGGTTGGATCGGCGAGCCGGCGCTCGCACACCTTATCGAGCCGGCGCTGGATTGGCTTCCGTTGGGCCTTGGGACCGTGGCATCCCACACGGTCGCGGTCGCGATTGCCTTCTCGATCATCACGTCCCTGCACATCGTGCTCGGCGAACTCGCCCCGAAGAGCCTGGCCCTGCAGCGGAGTGAGCGCACCGCTCTCGCGGTGGTTCGACCGCTGGGCTTGTTCCTGGTCGTGTTCCGGCCGGCAATCCTGTTGCTGAACGGGCTCGGCAACGGCGTGCTGCGCCTGTTTGACCTACGGGCCGGGCACGGCGAGGGCTCGCTTCACTCAACAGCCGAGCTCAACCTGCTCATCCAGGCGAGCCAGGAGGCCGGCCTGATCCGCGAGGTGCAGCAGGAAGCGGTCGAACGCATCTTCGCCATCGGCGAACGCAAGGTCCGGGACATCATGACCCCGCGCCATGAAGTCGAATGGATCGACTCCGACGATCCTCGCGACGAGATGCTCAAGGCTGTGCGCGCGTGCGGCCACGCGCAGATCGTGGTGAGCCGCGGCGAGGTCGACGAGCTAGTCGGCCTGGTACGCAAGCAGGACCTGCTGGACCAGGTGCTCGATGGGCACGATATCGACATCGCCGCCGTCACGCAGCCGCCCATCGTGGTGCACGAGAGCATGACGATCCTGGCGGTGCTGGAAACGTTCCAGAGCCAACCGATGCGGATGGCGGTGGTTGTCGATGAGTACGGCAGCCTCGAGGGCATCGTCACCCAGACCGACCTGCTGGAGGCCATTGCGGGAGACATCCCAGAAGCGGGTGAGGAACCCGACGTGGTCGAGCGTCCCGACGGCTCGCTGCTGATCGACGGCATGATGTCAGCCCGCGAAGCGTTCGAGCGGCTCGGCTTGTCTCAGGACCCGGCTTCAGACGATTTCAACACACTGGCCGGATACATCATTTTCCAACTGGGACGGATACCGACCGCGGGTGACGCCTTCGAAGCCGATGGGTGGCACTTTGAGGTCGTCGATATGGACGGACGCCGGATCGACAAGGTCCTGGCGATCAGGACAGGCGCACCATCGTAACAAGCGCCGGTACCGATCCCATCCGCCTCAGCGATGGGTCGGGGCGTTGGTAGCTGCACGGGGTGGGCGGCAGCGCCTGCGCTCAGGGTGCGGCGCGTTGGGCTCGACGTCATCGGCACCTGACCCTCAGAGTTCGAGCGTGACCGTCACG
>NZ_JALNUM010000158.1:0-11831 GCF_026540795.1 Methylobacterium sp. GC_Met_2 | reverse complement strand
TCGGCACCTCCTCCGGTACCGGAAGCACGGGGGGCGCTGGGGTCACCGGGTCGACGCTCGGCTCGAGTGGAACCGGCAGCACGGCCGGAGCCATCGGGACATTGGGCGGTTTCGGCACGACGCTGGGCTCGACCTCGAACGCCGCCCTCGGCTCGCTCTCGGGAAGCGCCCTTTCGACGACCTTCGGGTCGGCCAGCCTGGGGAGCAACGCCGCGTTCACGACGAATGCGACGGGCCTGACGACAGGTCTGACGACAGGCTTCAACACCGGCACGGGCACGGCGCGGACGTCTGGTCTGGGGACATCCGCGTTCGGCACGTCGGCGTTCGGTTCATCCGCCGCCGGGATCGGCAGCCCATCACGCACCGCGACGAGCCTGGGCACCGACGCGACGGCCGCATCGAGCTTCGCTTCGGCCGGAACCGCCAATGCCGCCGACGCGGCCAGCCTCGGAACCACGACCTCCGGGCTCGCGGCGTTCACAACCGGAGGTGGGACGGGGGCCGTCACGGGTCTCGTCCCAGGGGTGGTCTCGACCGGAACAGCGGGGGGAGCGGCTTCGGGCGGCGCCGGGATCGCGGTCGCGTCATCCGTGATCGCCGCTCGGGATCTCGACCGCGTTCAAGCGGCGCCGGCCGGCGGAGGGGCGTCCGGCGGTGCCGGCGTCGGCGGTGCGGCTGCCGCGCCCGGCCGGCTCAACGATCCCTGCGGGGGCGCCCTCGCGGCGGCCTGCCTCGGCGATGACGGCGCATTCTGAACGGGGCGTTCCGGAACCGCAATTCCAGCGCCGCCGTTCTTTCCGCACCGGCGTCTCGGCCGGGACAGGAGATGGAGATGAGCGTCATTCTGAGCCGCGCTTCGTGGGCAGCCATTCTCGTTCTGGGTCTCTCGAGCGCAGCACTCGCGCGCGAGGTGGGCTCTCAGCCGCGTGGGGCCGGGAAGGCTCCGATCCATCAGGGTCTGGGATTCAATCAGCCGACATTCCGAGCGGACATGCGCACCGTCAGGGACCAGCCCTACACCTGGCCGGTGAGGGACCGTTACCGGCCGATCTCGCAGCCGTATTACGGCCGGGCCTTTTGAGGATATCCCGAACGGCACCGGCACGGATGCGCCGGTCGCCGCCGTCCCTGACGGTGGCCGCGATGCGTGGGCGGTGCCGACGCATCCTCGTACGCCTGCCCCTTGGCCTCCTGCGCCTTGGCCTCCTGTCCCTTGGCCTCGTGTCCCTTGGCCTCTTGCCCCTCGCCTCCTTGTCCCTCGCCGTGTTGGCGCCGGCCCGGGCGGGCGAGTTCGCCCAATTGCCCCCGGCGCAAGGCATGGCCCTGACGCTGCCTGAGCCCGGCATGGCGAACAGCACGGTTGCGGAGCCGTCCGTGACCCCGGTCCCGCCCCAGATCGACCCTGACGCGGGTCGGCGCCGGCTCCGAATGCTTGGGACCGGGTTTCCGTCCATCGGCGGGCAGCTTCCGAACCAGCGTACCGGCTCCCGGCACGAGCACGTCGTGCGCGACATCTGCATCGGCTGCTGAGCTACCGGTGCCGCACGGCGGCCGGTGATCCTACTGCAGCGCGTGTGACTGGCTGTTGGCGCGGATCCAGCCCGGCGAAAGGATGTCGCCTGCCTCAGTGATGATCCAGGGCTGCGCATCCTCCGCCTCGATCGCCTGCACGGCGACGGCCAGCGCCTCGCGCAGGGTTGCGAACGGACGCGCCCTGGCCGATCGGCCGGGCGCACGTTTAGGCCAGACGGTCAGCTCTGCGCGCTTGTCGAGATCGGCGGGCGTCATACCATCGCTCCGGCTTCTTCGCAGTTCGGCCCCAGGGTAGCGCCTTGTTGTGACGTGGCTCTGGCGAACGTGTTGCTGATTCGTGTCGTGTCGATCACGGCACCGCGAACGCCAATTCCGGTGCAGTCGACGCGACGCGCGGGCCCCGGCGAGAAATTAGATCTGCTCTCGCCTCAATATAAATTTGAGACTGCAGGGGAGGAAGTTTATTTCATTTGCGCTGAATGCATGGCGATCCAGACGATCGACTGAACGCCACGCCTGATGCGACGCCTGCATCCTTGCACGACAATGCCGATGTAGCTCTATGTTGCAATGCATGATGAGCATGACGCAGTGCACAAAAGTGTGGTTCTATCCGGCGTCGGTCGCTCTTCGTGATCCGACTGCGATCGAAACGGAGACGCACCATGCGCACGATCTTCATCCTCGCGTCGGCGGCGCTCATCTCGGCCGCCACCTTCGCCGGCTCGGCCTCGGCCGAGGAAAACCTTCATCTGACGCCGCCGCTCTATCGCGATCAGGCTTCGGTCGCTCAACAGGGCCGCCGTCTCGCTCATCTGACGACCACGCCGCAGCTGGTGCCCGCGACGGCTGATCTTCGGATCGCTTCGACGTCCAGACGGACCCTGGTCCAGGCCTCCGCCGAGGCGCGCCGCTGAGGGCGGAATCCGGGGGCGATCAACCGGATCGCCCCCAAATTCGAAGTCACCGCAGTCGGCCATATTCGACCCCGGGACTCAGACAATGTGCAACGCCCGCGCGGCCTCCGCTGCCGGGACGCCGCGCTGGATGAGCCGGCGCGTCCGTTCTCGCTGATCCGAGCCGGCGTTCAGAATAAACGTCAGCATCCAGTACCCTTCGCAGTAGAGATCCAGCCAAGCATATTGAACCGCCGCCGTCAGGCGTATGGCGAGTTCGGCTTGCCGGAGACTCAGACTCAGACTTTCATCGGCCAGCCGACCAATCTCCCGCTCGATCATCTCCGCCCCTGCCCAGATGTGGCCAGCGGCGTATCGAGCCGCCGGTTCAAGTCCTTGACGTGATCAAACTCCGGTCGCTCCGAAACCCGTTCGGTCGTCTGCCGGGTCATGTCTGCACCGTACTCAAGTGCGGCGTGGGTGCACGCGGTGCTCTGGTGGAATGCATCCGGGACGAAGTTGCCAGATCCGTTGAGCCATGAACCATGTCGTTGGTGCGACGCACCACTTCAATGAAGCTGGCGAACGCCACGCGCGCCTTTGCCAAACGGCTCTCGGTGAAGTTGCGCTTGTGCGGCGGGAGCGCGGAGCGGGGACCGTCGGCCATGCTCCAGCTCCTCAGGCCCGCCCGCCCGGCCGCAGCCGTAGTAAGCCGGGTGTGTCGGATAAACGCCATCGTCAGGCGTGCCCGCTTAAGATTCCCGGCTCAGATCTCAGTTTCACGCCGGAACACGGCGTCCGCGCCGGTACCCTTTTGAGACAGGCCGACATCCGGATCTGCATCGGTTATCGGCAGTGGCTTGTTCGAGATGTCCTGCTCGAGATCCACGCGCCCGTCAGTGTCCGATTCGATCAGGCCGGGGGCACGTTCCGGGATCGGGATGTCGCGGGCGTTCGTCATCGGGTGCCTCTCCCCAGATAACGCGATGGCAGCCTCTCGGGTCCCTGCCATGTCGCCTCGCGACAGGATCGAGACTGCGGCGCTATATGAGCTCAAACGAGCGAGGAGAATGGTGTGTTCACCGTCAAGGGGATCGACCCGTCCGGGCGTATCATGACTTTCGCCTGCGGGACCGACGAGCAGGCCATGGAGAAGACCTGGGAACTGACCCGACGGGGTTTTCGCGAGATCACGGTCGCCGACCCGAAGGGCAAGGAGATGTCGGCCGCCGCCTTCGAGCGATCCCTGAATATCGATTGGGACTGAGAGGGCTCGATGCGCGCGCCCGCGACGAGGCCGCCAGTGCTGCGCGCCTCAGTGCAGTTCATAGCAGTTCGTGACGACACGGGGGTTGCGCGTCACATCGAACAGGATCGAGCACTGGACGAGGTAGGCCCTATCCCGCTTGCGAAACAGGATCAGGGATGAGCGATTGTCGAATGTCCCCGTGTAGCCGGCAATCTCCCAACCATCCCCGTTGAGCCGCTCGATGCTGAGAGGCTGATCGGCGGCCGAGCCGGGCGCCATCCAGCCGAGCCAGGCGGCGATGCTCAGGGACTGTCGCATCCAGGTCCGTCGCCTGGAATCGCCGCGCGGACGTCTCGATCGTCCCGCGGCGGCGGCGTTCGCAATCCCGGTCAGCTCCGACGGGGCGCCCGTCACAGGCCTGGGACCGCGTCGATCTCGGGCGCTGGTTCCCCGCGCGGGGGCTCCGGATCGTCGGCTGGGGCTGGCGGAAGCCGCGGGGGCGGCATGTCGCCGGTGTTCGGCGGCATCGGCAAACCCTGCGGCAGGTCCGGCATCTCCTCCGCGTCGGGCGCTCTCGGATCCGACATGATGCGTTCTCTCCCTCACGCCGCGATCACGCTGGCGGCAACCGAGGGAGAACGATCAATCGGCGCGAAGGTGCCGCGCGGCTCCACGAGCGGCCGAGGGCCGCCGCGTCAGATCGGCTCCAGCGCATACCACGAATCCGGCGTGGTCGGACGGGCCGGCGCAGAGGTTTCTGTCGCTGCCCCGATCTCCTCCAACCGGCGCCAGACCGCTTGGCAGACGAGGATCTCGTTGCTTGCATTGATGCTCAACACGAAGCGATCCGGGACAATCTCCGCCTCCGGAAGGGCGATGCGGATACCGCCGACCGACCGATCGTAGACGATGCAGGGCAGGCTGCAGTGCTCGTCGACCGAGATGCTGCCGGTCTCGTTCAGGATCGTACGCGGAGCACTGCGCCGTTCGAACATCGCTGCCTCATGAAAGGTCGTGCAGCAAGGATCGTCGATGCGCCTTCAGGTCGGGTTCTGACAAAAGATCAAATTGTCGGTTTCGGCAGTTCCAATCGTCACCTCACTGGTTTGTGAGATGGACGTACCGGTTCCAGCGATCGCGACGGCGGATAGACCAAGAGTTGGATCGGGCATGATCGCCGAAGGACGCATCCGGTCCGCCGAGACGGCAGGCCCCGAAGCGGGTTTTGCCCCGTGGCTGCCGGCTCTCGACGAAAACCTGCGACCGACCAGAGGCCCCTGGCGTCGACTCGATGCCGGCTTCGGCGAAGGCCGCTCTACTCGGTGATCACCTCGACGAGGGTCGTCAGGAAGCCGAGGGCGACGGCGCCAATCCCGCCCATGAACGCTACGTCCCAGCCGGCGAACTCCTTCGACCGAGGCGCGCGGAGGAAGGCGAACATCGTCACGGCGGCGCCGCACACGACGAGGGCGAGGGCGAGATAAATCGGGCGCGACATGCGGTTTCCTCCTCCGCCGGTCCCTCGGCCCTTCAGGGCTCTTGTTCGGATGAGCGAGACCGGCGTGATCCGTTTCTTTTCATCCGTCGACAAATGATGGCAGACGGACGCGCAGTGAACAAGGATATAATGAATTCTGCATTGCAGAACGTCGCGCTGGCAGGATCGAGATCTGCATTTCCGACAGACCGCAAAGTCTAGCGGGTGAAAAGCTGCCTTGCGGAACCTGCCTCACAGCCCCGTATCGTTGAACAGCCGCCACGTGCGGCAGAGGGCGCATCAGGGCACCCTACGAAATTTTCGATGACGGAGAACCCTCCCCTCGCACGCGGCGGCGCGGCGGGCGACTGGTGAACAGCTTTCAGTCGAGGAAAACCCGAACGCCGTCAGTATTGAGGATGTCGCGCTGATCGGCGCACCAGCGGTCGGCGCCGACCGTGGCGATCTCATCCGCAGCGCGCTGGCCTTCGGCCGCGATGGCGGTCTCGGCCCTGTGGCGGCCCAGGGCCGCCTCGAGGGCACGGCGGGCCGTCCGCGACAGGCCGTCCGAGATCGCGTCATCCACAGTATAGAGCGCCCGACAATGCAGTACGATGCCGGCCTGGGCGCCCACGATTCGCACCAGCCCGTCGATCGTCTCGGTGCGCTTGGCCAAAGCTGTGTCCGGTGCGTCCTCGGCCAGCGCGAACCCGCCGGGCAGCGGTGCGGCGGCGAGCAAAACCGCGAGCAGGGTGCGTCTCATCGTCGACCAATCCCTGAGCGGTGCGGGTCGGGGCGGTCCCGACCGAGGCTGGCTGCACGGATCCACGTGGGGCGATTCGGCCGCGCCATTCAGGGCCGGGCGATTACTTCCGCGCGGCCATCAGATCATGGGCAAGCACCGTCAGCTTGCCGATCAGGCTGCTGATATCGCCGCTCTTGCACGACCACTGGGTTCCGATCGCTTCACCATCGGCCGACACGGAGACGATCGCCACCGAGCGCATCCGGCCTTCGCGGGCGAGCGCCAGATGATCCTGCAGCACGGCGATGATCGACGCGGTGTCCTCGTCGGCAACGGCCGGGGCGACATGCGCCGGGAAGGGCACGACCGAACTTTGCTTCGTCTGCTCTCGCTTCATCTCGCCCATCCCTTGGTTGTCGTCTCGGGATCCGACGTGCGCAGACGCTATGTGCAGAGTAAGGCAGCTTGTCCGTGTCGGGCAATGTCGTGGACGTGTGTGGCGCCGCAGCAACGATGGCGCGCGTCACCGGCCTTGCTCCGGGATCAGCCTTGTTGGCGGCCGAACGCCCGGGACCCCGTCGCCGAGCTGCGGCAACCGCTCGTGCAGGGGTCCCTGGGACGCGATCCGATCTCAGGCCGCCTTGCGGCCCTTGCGCTCGCGCTCGGCCATGGCGCCGGGCTGGCCAAGACCGATCGCCTTGGCCAGAGCGGAGCGCTGCTCGGCGTAGGCCGGGGCGACCATCGGATAATCGGCCGGCAGGCCGTAGCGGTCGCGGTAGGCCCTCGGGTCCAGCCCGTGGCTGGTCAGGTGGCGCTTGAGCGTCTTGTAGGTCTTGCCGTCGATGAAGCTGACGATCCCGTCCGGACGGACCGACTTGCGGATCTGGGCCGCGCTCGGCCGGTCGATGTCGGGCTGGGCTGCCGTGCCGGTCTCCACCGTCAGGGTGCCCGAGACGAGGCCCGCGATGGCCCCGTGGACCCGGGCGATCAGCGCCGGCAGCTCCGCGGCCGGAACGGGATTGTTCGACACGTAGGCGGCGACGATGTCACCGGCCAGCTCGATGAAGTTGGGGGTGGGCCCGGTGGTTTCTTCTGTCACTTCAGCATTCCTAGTGTGCCCCTCACAAGTGATTTGCTACTTCCCCCCGCTGAATGCAAGTTACAAAATCGTTTGTGGACCGGCATCCGGTGCATGATTGGCATGCCCGGCACGGCCGGCAGGCGGGTATTTCCGGCAATCGTCCAAGAGATCTTGGTCGCAGCGACCGGGCGATGCAGTCGACTGCGGGAGTGTTTTTCCCAGGCTGCGAAACGATCCAGCAATGCACCTAGAGTTCAGGAATATCCCTGGGATCGCGCTTCAGGTATTCGGTCGACGGGGCCGCGACGGCGCCAGGCCGCCGTGGTGACGTCGCGGCCGCGACGTGGCATTGCGCGACCATGCTCCTGCTGGCCCTCATCCTCGCCCTCCTCGTCGTCTTGGTGATGATGATCGTCCTGCGGCGCTGGACCGGCCGGCTGGCCTCGCTGGCGACGCTGCTCGCTGCAGCGATCATGGCCCTCTGGCTGGCCGAGGTCGGGCTGCTCCCGGGGTCCAAGGGGCCGCTGACCGCCGACCGACCCCTCGTGCCCGGACTCGACCGGTAACGGTCCGGTAAGCCTGTCGCGGCCAGCATGGACCATGCCCACGCTCTCCGCACCGCGCCTCCTGACCTTTCTCGTGTCGGCCGTTCTGATCGGTCTCGCCGTCGCCAGCCTGTACACACGGATCCCGATGGTCGGACGGACCGTGGTGGTGCACCGGCAATGGTTCTTCATCGGCGCCTACGTCCTTCTGGCGCTCGGTGTGACGACACGCAGCCTGTGAGCGGCGGGCCTCGGTCACGGAGGCCGCCAGCAGCGAGGAGACCGCCATGGCCTTGAAAACCACCTTCGTGGTTCAGCCCTTCGAACTGCATCGCAAACGCCTGCGCCCGGCGCGCCAGGAGCCTGCGCAGAGCGAGTTCGGCGCCCTCAAGAAGGCGGAGGCGCTGGCCGGACGCCTGCCCGGCGCTGTCGCCCTGAAGGTCGTCGCCGACGACGAGACCGGCGAACTCGATAGCGTGGCGATCCTTGGCCAGTTCGGCGACGTGCCGGACGACTTCGCCGAGAGCCTGCTCGGCGGCTGATCCCAGCGCTGACAGGCACCCGTTTCCGTCCATGCGACACAGGCAACGCAGGTTTATAGGTGGATTGAAACTACGTAGAAACAACGGATCATGATTTTTGCGAGCAGTCGTGCTCGCTGAGCCAGAGCCTGTGACCCGCTATTTCATCGACATCCATGACGGCACCAACCTTGTCCGCGACCATGAGGGTTTTGATGTTCCTGATCTGACCGCAGCGCGGGCGCAGGCAGTGCGGATGATGACCCGCATCGCCCAGGGCCTGTCGGATCCGCGGGAGCGGCAGGATTACGTCATCGCGGTGCGCGACGCGCAGGGCGAGGTCCGTCTGCGCCTGCGGCTCTCCTACGACATCGAGCAAGGCTGACGGCGGTTGAGGGACGAGGCCGGGATAGCGCGGTCGATCCGCCGCGTTGGTGCGCGTCGCTAGTGCTCTGACGCATCCACTTCGTTCATGCGAGTGAGCACGAGTTCTTTGGTTTTGCATCAATTTTTCCAGACTCAGCTGACGCCTCCGTCTGGATCGATGCACTAGAACGGTCGAGGAGGACGGATGAGACGGACGACGGGTGCGATCGGATCTTGCACGGCGGCGCTCGCGCTGCTCTGCGCCCTGCCCCTGGCGGCGCGGGCGCAGACGGCACCGCCGCCCCCGGCCGGGTCCGCGACGGCGACGCCGGACAACGCCGTCCTGCTGACGGTCTTCCTGCGCCACGACCAGTCGCGCCCCTTGGCCGAACTGAACGCGCAGCTCGCCAAGCAGGGGTTCTACAAGGCCTTCCCGCCCCCCGGGATCGAGGTCGTCTCGTGGAACGTCGTCATGGGGATCGGGCAGATCATCACGCTGCGGCTGGCCGCCACCCGGCTCCGGGAGGTCAACCGGGTCCTCGAGGACACGGCCTGGGGCGCCTACCGGACCGAGTTCTACCCGACCTACGATTACCGGGCGGTGGGCCTCGCGGAGCACGAGAAGGCGCGCTGACAGCTCAGCGTTGGCCGCTGTCGCTGTTGCGCTGCGTGCAGCGCCATCCGGCCCAGCAGGACGGCACGTCGGCGGAGGGCTCGAAAGCCGGCGCACCGGTCTCGTCCTGTTGGCATGATCCGGAATCCAGGTGGACGGTCTCGTAGGCCGTCTCGCTCCGCGCGAGGATCACGGTGCGATCCCGGGCGACGCGGGCCCGCAGGGCGGCGCAGGTCAGGCCGCGCGTGTCGATCCGCTCCTGTGCGACGGCACCGGTCGCAAGGACGCTCAGGACGAGGGCACAGGCAAGGCGAGGCATGGGTCCCTCCGGATGTTTTTGGACCAATACCGGAACCCGGTTTCGTCAGTGTTTCCGGATGTCTTCGGCGGGCCGGCGGAATGTCGTGGATGGCGGTTTCAAAGATCTATCCGAGGATAAGAACGAACGGTCCCGCGGCTCGCCCTCCCCCGCAAAGGGGGGAGGTGGACGCGCGGCGACCTACGCCGCCAAACCGCGACCCCGAGCCCGTCCCGTCAAGGCGCAGGCTGCACCTCATGATGCCCGTCGAGCACCGTGTCGCTGCTCGGGACCGTCTCGGCCACGGCCTCGGCCCGGCGGCGGTCCGGAGCCGTCGCCTCCTCCACGAAGGCCGCCACCGCCTCGGTCAGCGGCAGCGTGCGGGTCTGCTGGCTGCCGAGCCGCCGGATCGAGACCGTCTGCTCCTCCGCCTCGCGCTTGCCCAGCGCCAGCAGCACCGGCACCTTGGCCAGCGAGTGCTCCCGGACCTTGTAGTTGATCTTCTCGTTGCGCAGATCCGCCTCGACCCGAAGGCCCGCCCGCTCCAGGGTGCGGATGACGTCCCGGGCGTAGGGATCGGCCTCGCCGGTGATCGTCGCCACCACCACCTGCACGGGCGCCAGCCAGAGCGGGAAATGCCCGGCGAAGTGCTCGATCAGGATGCCGGTGAAGCGCTCCATCGAGCCGCAGATCGCCCGGTGGACCATCACGGGCGGCTTCCTCGCGCCGTCGGCGTCGATGTAGAACGCGCCGAACCGCTCGGGCAGGTTGAAGTCGACCTGCGTGGTGCCGCATTGCCAGTCGCGCCCGATCGCGTCGCGCAGCACGTACTCGAATTTGGGCCCGTAGAACGCGCCCTCCCCCGGGTTGATCGCCGTCTTGATCCGGCCGGCCGACTGCTCCTCGATCTGTGCCAGAACCCGGGTCATCACCTCCTCGGCGTGGTCCCACAGCGCGTCGGAGCCGACGCGCTTCTCGGGCCGGGTCGAGAGCTTCACCACGATCTCGCCGAAGCCGAAATCCGCGTAGGTCGAGAGGATCAGGTCGTTGATCTTCAGGCACTCGTCGGCGAGCTGGTCCTCGGTGCAGAAGACGTGGGCGTCGTCCTGGGTGAAACCGCGCACGCGCATCAGCCCGTGCATCGCGCCGGACGGCTCGTAGCGGTGGACCACGCCGAACTCGGCCATGCGCAGGGGCAGGTCGCGGTAGGATTTCAACCCGTGCTTGAAGATCTGCACGTGGCCCGGACAGTTCATCGGCTTGAGCGCGAACCAGCGCTTGTCCTCGGCCTCCTCGCCGGCCGATTGCGCGGCGAACATGTTCTCCCGGTACCAGCCCCAGTGGCCGGAGGTCTCCCACAGGGCCTTGTCGAGGATCTGCGGCGCGTTCACCTCGGCATAGTCGCCGCGCAGGCGCCGGCGCATGTAGGCGATCAACTCCTGGAAGATCGTCCAGCCCTTGGCGTGCCAGAACACGACGCCCGGCCCCTCCTCCTGGAAGTGGAACAGGTCCATCTCCCGGCCGAGCCGGCGGTGGTCCCGGCGCTCGGCCTCCTCCAGCCGGTGCAGGTAGCCGTCGAGATCGGCCTGGACCGCCCAGGCGGTGCCGTAGATGCGGGTGAGCATCGGGTTGTTCGAATCACCCCGCCAATAGGCGCCCGCGACCTTCATCAGCTTGAAGGCGGTGCCGACCTTGGCGGTCGAGGTCATGTGCGGGCCGCGGCACAGGTCGAACCAATCGCCCTGGCGGTAGATCTTCAGGTCCTCGCCAGGCGGGATCGCGTCGACCAGCTCGACCTTGAATTTTTCGTCCTTGCCGGCGAACAGCGCCCGCACGTCCTCGCGCTTCCAGATCTCTTTCGTAAACGGTGCATCGCGCGCAATGATCTCGCGCATCTTCGCCTCGATCTTCGGGAAGTCCTCCGGGGTGAACGGCGTCTCGCGATAAAAATCGTAATAAAAACCGTTCTCGATCACCGGGCCGATCGTCACCTGCGTGTCCGGCCAGAGCGCCTGCACCGCCTCGGCGAGCACGTGCGCGCAATCGTGCCGGATCAGCTCCAGGCTGCGCGGATCGGTGCGGTCCAGGAACTCGATGCGGGCGTCGTGCGCGATCGGATCGTCGAGGTCGGCGACCGTGCCGTCGAGCGCCATGGCGACGGTGCGCTTGGCCAGCGACTTGGCGATGCCCTCGACCACGGCGCGACCGGTGGTGCCGGCGGCGATCTCCCGCGTGTTGCCGTCGGGGAAGGTGAGAATCGGCATGGATCAAGCGTCTCCGGGCTCAGTCCTGCATACGCGGCAGGTAAGCGGTTTCGGGGGAGCGGCCGTGTAGACCGATTTTTGGGGCGAGGGAACAACGGTGCGGCGCAACTTCCCGCATCCCAGACCCGGCTGGCCTGCCCCAGCCTGTCCTCACGGCATGCGCCATCGTCCCCACCCGCCTTCCGGCGCCGGGGGCATGGCCCAAGAGAGACAACACGCGGGACGCGGGACGCCGCGGGG
>NZ_JALNUM010000157.1:0-11890 GCF_026540795.1 Methylobacterium sp. GC_Met_2 | reverse complement strand
CCCGTTCAGCATTCGAGCCGATCGCTGACCACTTCGTTTGGTCAGCCCCGCCGGCGTAGGCGCGAGCCTGAGCAGCAAACAGGTCGATCTGCACGATACCCTGCTCGATTGCGTTGATCTGGTCGGCGTTAGCATGGTCGATCAGAACCGTACCGGTCGGTTTCGACCCGGGAGGTCGGCCAGCGGCACACTCAATCGATCCTGCTGGTCGCGCGGGTCCGCGAGGTGCCCTTGCAGCGATAAGCCAGCAGGAACCGGCTGAGGCGAACGCGACTTTCGCAATCGACTCAATCGGAGCGATAGCATGGCCCCCAACACGACCCCGCGACCGCACCAGACCCGCAACGACACCGACTCGAACGCCAAGCAGGTTTCGGTACAAGCCCTCAACGCCCGGCTGGCGGACGGCATCGACCTTGCCCTGGCAGTCAAGCAGGCTCATTGGAACCTCAAGGGTCCCTCATTCATCGGCATCCACCTGATGCTGGACGGCTTCCGCACAGAGCTCGACGACCTCAACGACAAGGTCGCGGAGCGCGCGGTGCAGCTCGGCGCCACGGCGTTCGGCTCGACCCAGGCGGTGGCCGAGCAGACCAAGCTGCCGGCCTACCCGACCGGCATCTACGCCATCGCCGACCACGTGGCTGCGCTGATCGACGGCTACGCCGCCTACGCCAATGCGGTACGGAAGAACATCGACGAAACCGATGAGGCCGGCGATCCGGATACCGCCGACCTGTTTACCGAAATCTCGCGGGCGGTCGATAAGCAGCTCTGGTTCCTTGAGGCCCACGTTCAGGAGTCCACCGGCGAGATGCGCGACGGGAACAAGGCGAATTGAAAGGCCCTATCGGGATCCTGCAGCTTCATGGTTCAGCTTATCGATGGATCGGCAGAGATGAGGGTACTGGGGCTTCTTGAAAAGGCACAGGAGCCTCAAATGTTCTCGTCTTGCAGCGTGCTGGCGATCGACTCAGTGGTGGCGAGCCAGCGTGCAG
This sequence comes from Methylobacterium sp. GC_Met_2, assembly GCF_026540795.1. Classification (NCBI taxonomy): domain Bacteria; kingdom Pseudomonadati; phylum Pseudomonadota; class Alphaproteobacteria; order Hyphomicrobiales; family Methylobacteriaceae; genus Methylobacterium; species Methylobacterium sp. GC_Met_2. Next base: position 10,892 of record NZ_JALNUM010000157.1, on the reverse strand, counting down.
CAAGTCGCGACGTAAAGGCCCATTCTTGTGGCTTTGTCAGAAAGCAGGCTTTCCGCCTTCTGATGTAGCCAAGCGCGTGAGGCAGGACCCTCATATTCGAGACTTCGTCCTGTTCAATGCCGTCTTCGAGGACGGCAGCCGCGCCCTGAACTGGCGTGTGCCGATGAGATCCTGGGGGGCCTGGATGGCGATATGCCCGCACGGCCGATCATCGAATAGACGGCTGCCGAGGTCGCCGTGAAGATCGGAAGGCCGGCGCGGGCAAATCCGAGCTTGACGGAAGCCGCCAAGCGGAAAGCCGAACCGGGCGGGCCTAGGAACGCACTGCTCGACTAACATCGGTACGAGCCGCTGCGCTGCCAATCACGCCGACGATGGCCGGCCTCAGTGGAACTTCGAGACATGCCTCGATGGCGCCGCCTCGGTCTCTCGCCCCTCTGGCAAGGAGGATGCGATCTGGCGACCAAGCTCGAGCATCAGTGCCTGCAGAAGCGGTTCAAGGTGGGAAGCGGCGCCGGCCTCCAACTCGTGCATCAACTCCCACAACTCCAGTGCACGCTCGGCCATACGCTCTACTGGGGTTCCGATGGCTGCAGGGACTGCGAGGAAGCGCGACGACCCTTCCGCACCGCCCTCTGCCCGCGTGTCTGTTACGTCTATGATGATCCCGCGCCCACGCATCCGGCCATTTAGGTCGCGCTCGAAATGCCCGCGCGCCAGTGCCCAGCGAACAATGCCCGGCGCCGGCAGGATGCGGTGCTCCCACACGAACAGTCCGCCTTCCTCATGCACTTGCCGCCGCCGCACTGTGTCTGCGGCGAGATCCTCTGGATGAAAGATCGATAGCAGGCGCCTGATTGAGATGCCTCGTGCGGCATCGACAGAAGACAGCCCAAATATCTGGGCCATAACGACATCACCACGGATGCAGTCGCCTGCGACATCGCTCTCCCACAAGCCGATGTTGAGGCTGGTCAGCGGCAAAAGAGCCGAGGAGAACGTATCGTCCGGGGACCGACGCGGCATGCGCCAAACCAAGCTTCCGTAATCCGAGCACAACTACGAGCATGGCTTTTCGTTGCCGTGCAACCCAGATATACAGCGATACGATTACACACGATAGCAGGCCCGACATGGGCGAACGTGATAAAGGTGATGGCCGCGAGTTCGATCTCCCGGCGATTGATCAGGCCGCTGCCGCTCGCGAGCGTGAGCGCAAGCTGCGGGTGTTGAAACGCCTCGGCGAGGCTCTTGGCCGCCCTGTCGAGGACTTCTACGGGCCTTTTTCGACGGTTGATACTTCGAAAAATAAGTCAAGCGACGGGAGATGAAGGCTCATACCTGTTGCTCTTTGCAGAGTGCCGGTCATCTGCCAAAGATAGACTGGGCATGTCAGTTCATATGTTTGTGGCGTTCCCGTACCTCTTGCTGCGCGAGCTTGCGGCCAAGATCGAACAGGAGCGCATCAGCTCGTGCCTTCAGAACTGGGTCTCGCAATTCGACGATGGCCCGCTGAGCCGCCATCGCGTGGTCGACTGCCAGTTCCAGCGGCGATGCCGTACTGTCGGCATTGGTTGGATCTCCAGAGTTTTCGCCCGCCCGCATCTGCGTGATGTCCACGATGATGCCACGCCCGCTCAGCGGACGACCCTTGTGATCGCACAAGAAGTGGCCGCGCCCTAAAACCCACCGTGTCACACCATCCGCCGAGCAGACCCGATACTCGGCTACGTAGGAGCAGCCCTCCTGCGCGTTTTGCAGGATCAACGCGAGCACGCGCTGCCGGTCCTCAGGATGGATGCCGTCGATAAAGGCGGAGAGCGGCGTGCCTGCCTCCGCTTCATCAGGGTCGAGATTGAACAGCAAAGCTACGAATGCGTCGGATCGCGTCAAATCCGAGACGCAGTCCCATTCCCAGCTGCCGATCACATCCAGAGCGTCGATGGCCCCCTGAAACGCCCGCGGACAGGTCTGACCCGCAACGGTCTTCGGCTTGGGCATCTCTGTCCCTGGTTCGACGAAAAAGCCAATGTGCGTAACAAGAAGAGCGCCACAACCTCAAGGCGAATTTTTACAAATTGTGGCGACTGTTGCGTGCTAACAACTGGCCGGTGAGCCTAGGTTGTATAAGATTGAATACAAAATTATGGCACTATCGGTGGGAGAAGCTTGTGGGCTCGAAGACACCTCCAACGGTAGGCGCCACGGCAGCAGAGGGCATGGCCGGAAAGACCTGCGACCCGCAGTCGAAAACGCCGAGTTCGAAGGCCGTCGCGCAGTTGCGGCAAATTGCTGGGGCACTCCAGCTACCCCTGTCCGTACTGTTCGACCTGCCCGAGCAACGGGACGCAGCGATCGAACGAAGCGATAGTACTGCCTTCAGCACTAGCAACATGAGCATCGAGTGTGTTGCACTGCTCCGCGCTTATAGCAGCGTGCGTGATCCGACCGAGCGACAGCGGCTCCTCAAACTTGTGCAGGCCGCGGCCGAGCAAGCCTGAGCTGTCAGCCGCGGTTGATCTGAAGGCGAAGTGCGTCCCTACGGTCTCGCCGGTCCAATCATTCGCGTCAAACGCCCGACCGGTGTTTGTCAGGGGAGCGCAACGGCCGAAATCATCGTCGGGCGACGGGGTCGTGCGCTATCCAGCTGCCATGTCAGCTGGCACAGGCGCGGCCCGCACGTACTCCAAGCAGGATCGCCAGATCTTGGGATCTGCAATCTTTGAGAAGAGTCTCAGAAGCTCAAGTTCTTCTGACGTGGTTTGGGACGCCGCATCGCGGTGGTGAAAGGCATTCATGCGGAGCACTTATTTGTTGACGGCGAGCGTCTGCGCCACCCGCTTCAAGATGCGCTCGGTGCGATCCTCATCCACTGTCGTTACCCGTTAAGTCGAGAGCGAACCGCCCTGGATGTGCTTGGCTTGGAGAACAATCTTCTCTTGAATGGATATCTCATCCAAGCTTGCAATTCACGATTGCGGCAACTAACCACAGCTTGTCCTCGCCCTGTATGCGGGTAGACGAAGCATCGCCGTACTCCTTCGCAGCGCGTGACTTCTCGTGCGGGTAGTTGGACGCGTTGGATGGAACGAATGTTCTCTATTGCTCGAATGGATCCCGCCTTACGCGCGGCCGGACTGATTGGCACGTGGAACACAAATGTCGCTGCGGGCCGCTCCATACTCGATGAAGGTGCAGCCGCCCTATTGGCAGGCAATGGCGCTCTCGCTGGCCAGCCGCTTCCTCTCGAGGCTGCTCTAGCTCGCACGCATCCGGAAGACCGCACGTGGATATTCGAACGCATCCGCCGTGTACGGCAGACCGGTGGTCCGTTTTCGGCCGAGTTCCGGATCCTGGTGGAAGCAAACAAGGTCTGCTGGGTACTCTGCCGCGGTTCGCTCGAACGCGATGAAACAGGCATCATGCGCGGCCGGGGCGCCTACATCGACACCACTGACGTTCACAGCAGCCCTTCCATTTCGGCTGCCGCGCTCAGCCAGGATGGCGAAGACCCTTTGATCGTAGCTGCCGACCGCTGCATCGAAGTGCATACGGCCCTCGGACAAGGCGAGCACGTGGATCTGCAGCGACTGTCCGAGACGCTGCTGTTCGGGATCGGGCGCAGGCTGGCACAGCGGGGATAGGCTGCCTCACGCGCGCTCCAGCAGGTCGAGGTTCAGCGCGCCGGTGGCCGCGATGACGCCGCCGCGCCGGTGCCGCGGCAGCACCATCGGTTTCGGCATCGTCGCCTTTTTCGCCTCTGGTGAGAGCATTTCGGACGCCTCGATCTCGCGGTCCTGATCAGTCCCGCGCTGCCATGTGGTGTGAGGGTCAGTAAGGCCCGAACCTCCCTCGCAGTTAGGCAATCATCAATCACAACGAGGGCGATATCCGAAGCGGTGTTCAATTCTCGGTTGTATCAACGATTTCATTTACAAATACCGGTAGAGGATCCCGAACACTGGAATGTACGGGGTCTGGCCGTGTCGACTTCTGCACCTGCCCCCTTGGACGGCGGTCCACTCCGAACCATCGTCACCGACCTTGCCGCATCCCAGCGTGCGTTGCAGGCCTCTGAATTGCGCCTGCGCATGATCCTAGACCACATCGACCAAGGGCTTGTCATGACCGACGCGGATGATCGCGTCCGCGTCTACAACCGGCATGTCGCCGGCATGATGGGGGTGCCCGAAGATCTGCTGAGCGACGGCGCTCCCTTCGCCGATGTCCGGGCTCATCAAGCGGCCCATGGCGCGTACTTTCACCTGCCCGAACACCTGGAGCGTTGGCTGGGGCACGGCGATTCACAGACCCGCGCTGACGATTACGAGCGCATGCGCGCGGACGGCACCGTGCTGCACGTCCGCAGTCTGCCGCTCCCGGGTGGCGGGCTGGTGCGCACGTTCACCGACGTCACACAGCGTTACGCGGCGGAAGCTGCCGTCCGTGAGAGCGAGCGCCGCTTCCGGCTGCTCGCCGAGAACTCCAACGATGTCTTCGTGCTCGGCGACCTCGACATGCGTCGCCTCTATGTGTCGCCCGCCGTGCGCAGCATGCTCGGGTACGAACCAGAGGAGTTCGTCGGCAGCACACCGTTCGATTTCGCCCACCCTGACGATGCGTACATCTTCGCCGATTTATGGGCGAAAGCGCGAAACGAGCGGGACGGTCGGTTCATCGCGTGCATACGCTACCGCCACAAGGCGGGTCATTACCTCTGGATCGAGGCTTCGGTGAGCCTCGCGCGCGAGACCGATAGCGATCAGGTGATCGGCTACGTCGCGACCCTCCGCGATGTCACCACACGCCGTGAAGCGGAGGAGCAGGTCCGGCACATGGCGCTGCATGATGCGCTCACCGGTCTGCCGAACCGCACACTGTTCCGCGATCGGCTTGACCAAGCCATCGCTCACGCTGCCCGATCCGGAAATCCCTTTGCCGTGCTTGCCTGCGACCTCGACCGGTTCAAGGCGGTCAACGACAGCTTTGGCCACGCGGCAGGCGACGCTCTGCTGCGCGTCGTCGCCGATCGCATGCAGGGAGTAATACGTCCCTACGACACCGTCGCTCGTCTGGGCGGCGATGAATTTGCCATCGTGCTCACCTACCTCGACGCGCCGTGCTGGGCCATCCGCATCGCCGAACAGCTGATTGCGGTCGTGAGCGAGCCGATCGACCTCGATGGACAGGTGGTGGAGGTCGGGGTCAGCATTGGGTTGACGCTTGCCACGGAGCAAAACGCGACTGCGGACGAGTTGTTCAAGCGGGCCGATATAGCCCTGTACGAGGCCAAGGCTGCCGGCCGAAACACGTATCGCGAATTTGAGATAGATGCGGGCGTCCGCATCGCCCTGCGCGGCCAGCTTGGCCTGGACATGAAAGAGGCGATCCGACGCGGTGAGTTCCAGCTGGCTTACCAGCCGGTCGTGGATGCCGCGACTGGCGCAGTCGTCAGCTTCGAGGCGCTGATGCGCTGGCATCATCCGACGCAGGGCAAGATCTCACCGGGAACCTTCATCCCGCTGGCTGAGGAGACCGGGTTGATCGTGCCGCTCGGCGTTTGGGCGTTGCAGGAGGCCTGTCGTGAGGCGATTCATTGGCCCGCCCACATCCACGTAGCGGTCAACGTCTCGGCGGTGCAGTTGCGACGCGAGGGCTTGGAGGCATCGGTTCTTTCCGCATTGGCGTCTAGCGGTCTGCCCGCGACACGCTTGAAGCTTGAGGTGACTGAAAGCGTGATGATGCAGGACTCGGACACGGTACTGGCCTGCCTGCACCGCCTGCGCTCCCTCGGTGTGCTTATCGCCCTGGACGACTTCGGCACCGGCTACTCGTCCCTCAGTTATCTGCGGCGTTTCCCCTTCGATAAGATCAAGATCGACCAAGCATTTGTGCGCGACATCGCGGATCCGGATGCGGCCGCGATCGTGCGCGCAGTGGTCGGTATCGGCGAGCGGCTGGGCATGGGCATCGTTGCCGAAGGGATCGAGACGGTCGAGCAGCTAGACCTCGTGCGCCGCGAGGGATGCACGTTGGTCCAAGGCTTCCTGTTCAGCCCGCCAATCCCGTCCCACGAGGCACGCAAGTACATGGCGGCTGCTCAAGGCAGGGCAGCCTGACCGCTATCGCTCGCTGAGCTGAACAGGAACTGGCTCCCCGCCCGCCGCCGCTGCAATCGGTGTCGTGGTCTATTGCGTGACGGGCCGCCTGGATCGGGCGGAGCGCTACGACGGCCGCTGAGCAGGGAAGCCGCGCTCGTCCCCAATGCTGCACCCGAAGATCGAGTGGCGCCGGATCGCGATCAATCGCGTCTCGCCTCAACGCTCGCGCGCTTGACCATGGAACGCAATGCTGCGCTGCCTTCCAGTGCGAACCAAGAACGCAGCATATTGGTGGTTTGAGGCGTGTCATCGGGCCGCTCGCGGAACAGATCGGCGTAGCGGGCCAACTCACGCTCCACGAACATGTCGAGATAGACAGCGCCTCTGGTCCTTGCGAGCTCGGTGAGGGTGTCCTCCAGAACGCGTTGCATCATCTCGCCGACCATGGCCGAGACGTAGACCGCTTCCGCGCTGCCCTGTTCGAGCTCTTTCAACCACGCCTCCTATTCGCCCTATGGCACCGTCCTAAGCTTGACCAGAGGCCCGATGCAACGCTGGCTCTCCGCGCTGGCGCTGGGGTGCAGTTCCGGCAGGTGGCATCCTAAACCGACTCTGCGGGTTTCCGTTCAGAGAGTAGGTCACCTACCCTCACGAGGAGACGTTCATGGCAACGGACAACAAGCGCGGCAACCGGGAAGCGAAGAAGCCCAAGGCGGCCAAGGTGAAGACGAACGCCTCGGCGCCATCGACCAAGGGTATGGTCACGGCCAAGCCCACCTCGGGACCGAAGAAGTAGGACGCAGCGCCTCGTCTGGGCTAGCGGTTCGTCCAGTCCATCTGCCGTGAGGCGCATTGGACGTGCCGCTGGCGCCGCGGAAACGCTAGCGCCAGCCTTCTGGGCGGTTGTGCAACTCAGTCCTTCATCGTGGCGATGATCCGGTCGATGGCGCGCACGCTGTCCTCGATGGCGCGCGTGTGGACCAGCATGATTGCCGCATCCTCGTTGCCTGCGTGATCGTCAGGCCACCAGCGGCCATCGTTCAGCTCACGCAACAACTCGCCGATCCGTTCGTGCTGGCGTCTGAGCAGGGCAACGGCGCCTTCGCAGGCTTCGTTCTCAGGCATGTCTCCGATCCCATTTTGGGTGAAGCATATGCCAGTTCGATCATCGGTGTGAAAGGACGAAGGCTCGAACGCGGCCAAACGCGTGAAGATTCAGACCGGCTCGTGATGGTCGGGGGATCAGCCTGACGGCGGCACCATTCTAAGCGCCGTCATGACGGCGCTGCTCCCACGCGACAGTCGCCTTAAGCAGACAACCGCTCCAGCCTGGAAAGGCCGGCGTCGGTAATTTGCCATGTTGCGAACGTGCCGCCGAGATGAGGGCCCGCCCGCTCGCCGACCCATACGAGGTCGCCCCGGCTCGCCAAGCCACTCAGGCGACTGTGATCACCCGGCCAAGCCCGATCCATCTCGCGCTTGATGGAGATGTGCCCGTCCATAGCCTGGGCGGCTTTCGTAAGGAGGCGACGCTCGTGGTTGACCAGCATGGGCAATCTCCGGTGAAGGGTAGGCCGCTACGCAGGCACTGCGTAGAAGCTTAGCCATTTGGAAACGTTTTGCAACGCAGCGGCCTGGGTCCGATGCAAGCTCTGCCTGTTGCGCGGCCTCTGAGCCGATTGGCGCAGTCATTCGATCCACGCCCAAAACCAAACCGCGCCCTTTGAACGAAGCGGAAAGATGGAGGGCGCGTTTCGTGTCGCTGTGGTGGATCGAGCCGCGGATCGACATCAACGAAGGCATCGTAGCCTGCGAACGGCGCTTCCACAGCCAACGTATCCTGCTACCGAAATCGCAGCGAGCAGTAACGTTTCGTCGGAGGAAAAGTTGCTCCTTGCATCCTACAGGGCTGGCCTCAATTTGCCCCGCAACCGCCGAAATAACCGCTTGGCAAATGCTCCGACCGACGCATGAGTATGGTCACACCCCATTTCGAGACTGCTGTGAAAGCTTGCACCGTCGCATCGTGAAGGCCGAAATACGTTCAACGCTAGCGGCAGGCGCGCTTACTGTCTTGATCAGGAGTGGGTCCGATTCGTCAAAGGTTGAGCAACGGCTCGACAAGGAGATCGATAGGCTGTTGATCTTGCGCTGGCAGCTTCTTGAACTCCGCTACCCCAGCTAAATCGGACATTCAGCTCGGTAACTCTCGATCATACATAACTTTTGACCCTAGCGCTCCATGGGTGCAGATTAATCGCAACCTTACCCGATCCGGCAACATCCGGTGACCGATCCACCAGTAAGCATACCCGTTCGATCGACGTCGAATATTTCCCATTGCTGCTGTTCGCCGCTAGGCATTGACTACGTAGGCACTGAATTGGCTTTGACAACCCGGTACTGGTATGTATCCTAGTTTGAACAATGCATGAGTGTTCGATATACTGCTGCTTGTCAGAAACTAAAGGCGGAGACTGATTTGTCCGGGGCCAAACGCTGCGAGGTGTAATGCCTGAAGTTCAATTTCATGGTACTTTTTCCTGTTCTGAGTCGAGACAATGACTTGTATTGATAAATAGATTATTATTTTACTTTATAATATTTTCGGGTTTGTTGTTATGAGCTACGACGTATTGATAAAATTAGATCCAAATTATCTTTATTCAAATCAAAAATGTGCTATTCATACTAATATAATTTTTGTACGCGCGACAATTACCGAGTTCGTGTTAAGATGATGGACAAAATTTGCAGTGGTTCCTCCTGGGAACCTTTCTAGCGGTATAATAGATACGTTTGACAATTTTCACTTCGGTGGCGGTCGGAGCTATGCTAGCGAACATTCCATCATCTTTGTATCCGGCACTCGAAGCTCCTGTCGCATTCGACGGGGTATTCGGCTGGTTCCGGCCCGGGTCGACTCGTCGCGGCGTGGTGTTGTGTGGAACGCTTGGGTTCGAGCAACTCTCGGCTTATCGGGCGTGGCGAGAGTTGGCGGCCCAAATCGCCGATGCCGGTTGCGCAACGCTACGGTTCGACTTTCCCGGAGACGGGAATTCAGCTGACGTAGAGGTCATGCGCGCCGAAATTTTGGTTGGGGCGATCACGCGCGCAGTGCGCTATCTGCGCGCGGAAGCTTGCGTGGACGAGATTGTTGTTGTCGGTCTTCGTCTCGGTGCAACGCTTGCAGCCTTATCCGCCGCTGCGAGCAGCATCGACCGTCTTGTGCTCCTCGCTCCTTTTACGAGCGGTCACGCTTACCTGCGGGAGATGCGCCTGCGGTCACGTACGGTCGATCGTCTCCCGACTGATGAGCCGATTCCGCAGACACCTGGCGATATCTTGCTCGGGGGCTTCCGATTGGGCCCAGCGCTGGTTGCCGATCTCTCGGCCGTCGATTTGATGGCGATCACTCATGCGCCAGCTCCAAACGTCCTGATCGTTGGGTCCGACACCGCGCAGCTTTCTCGACGCTACGAAGAGCTTGGCAGCCGAGTAACCTCTGCGCCGTTTGCCGGGCTCGCGCAGCTTTTGATCGGTGACCTGTTCTCCGAAACCCCGAAGGACACCTTCGAGGCCGTTGTCACCTATGCTTGCGCAGACGCCAAGCCGGCGTCCGCGGTGTCCCCAACGGTTCGCGCTGCGGGAGCGATCGGCGGCCCGGGCTGGACTGAGGCACCAGCTCGGTTCGGGGTGGGTCTTGTTGGAACGTTATGCCGTCCGGACCGGCCGGCCGCGAACGCACCGACGATCCTCTTCCTCGGGTCAGGTCGGAATGCGCGGTCCGGGCGTGGTCGCCAAATTGCTATCCTGGCGCGCCGACTTGCCCGGTCCGGCATTCGATCGCTTCGCTTCGATCTGTGCGGAATCGGTGACAGCCCCGATAGACAGGACGGTTCTTCCCCGCTCTACGCCCTGGATGCGGCCGAAGATGTGCGCGCTGCGTTGAACTATTTGGATGAATTATCGTCAGCACCTATATTGGTTGTTGGCTTCTGCAGCGGTGCATTTCTGGGCTTTCATGCCATTCAGGGTGATCATCGGATAAGGTCAGCTATTTTATTTAATTTGTATTGTTTCGACTGGAATCCCTTATACGATGTCGAAACTAAGATACGAAATCCTTATTGGGGTATCTCCGGCTACGCAAACGAAGCTAAAAAGGTTTCATCCTGGCTTGCCTTACTTCGTAATCCCCAGAGAATTTCAGACATCGCCGCTAAGCTCGTGCGATTGGCCGTTCGAAGTCTGAAAAAGATTGTCTCTGTTCCGTTCAAAGCTGTGTATGCTGAGGATACAGTCGCTGGCCGCATCGGACGTATCAGGCGGCGCGGCGCCAGTTTAACCCTCGTGTTCAGTCCGAATGAGCCGGGGTTAATGGAGGTGCACGCGAAACTCGGGCGCACGCCATCGGATGTCGAAAGAAAGCTCGGACGACCGGTGATTATAATTGAGCAAGCCGACCATAATCTCACTGTCGACGGGACGCTCGATAAGTTTTATGAAATAATATTGGAGTCTATCGAATGTGATTGCGAGAGAACCGCAGAGGGTAGCGAAAACGAAATCAAATCTTTCAAATGTTCATTGGGATTTTGAGGGCAATCACGCTCACGAAATTTGGATCATGCGGCTCTCCAGGCACTACGCTCTGACATCTGGCCTCATCCAGAAGCCGGCTAGTGCATCGATCCAGACGGGGGAGTCAGCCATGTCTGGAAAAATTGATGCAAAACCAAAGAGTTAGCGCTCACTCGCATGAACGAAGTGAATGCGTCAGAGCGCTAG